>DDOU01000091.1 GCA_002341825.1 Candidatus Igneacidithiobacillus taiwanensis
CCTACGGCTTAGAAGGCCGTTGCTCTATCCGGTTGAGCTATGGGCGCATGGCACTATTGTAGGCAAGCCGGGGGGAGCTTGCCACCTGGTAGCGCTCGAGAACACGCGGAGTTACTGGCGCAGGGTGCTCATGATATCCCCACCCTGCTGAACGGCTGGTCTCTCGCAGCTTTGTGGCAGGCCGGTTTCTTCCGACAAGCAAGGTGCGCGAAATAGCCTGCCGGTCCACATGCCGACAAAGCTCTTGCGGGTAACGACGATCCAGAAAAAGGCGAGTAAAACCGTAAAGAAGGCACCCAAGGGCTCGAAGAGCCAGTAGCCGGTCTTATCGGCAAGGAGATAGGTAGCGGAATCGAAGACTCCGAGGGGAAAGGTAAAGCCCCACCAGCCCATATTGAAAGGCAAGCCCTCGCGCAGGTAACGGAGGGTAAAGGCGACGGCCATGAGCATCCACCAGAGACCAAAACCCCACAAAATGAGCGCCACCAGTAAGCCGGCCATCTGCGCAAAGTGCGCCATTTCGGCAAGCTCACCATGAAAAGTGGCAAAATCGGCATTACCCAGGGTGATCATTGCCATGGCACCGGTGCCCAAGGGCCCGAGCGGCAGCCAACTCGATACCGCCATGTCTTGGTGCGGCAACTTGTGGAGGGTGAGACGCAGCAAGAGGATGGCAAGCACCCCCAAAGCCAACAACACCGATACCGACCACAAGATATAGCTGGTGTAGATCACGTTTTCGGCGGCTGCTGGCGCCAGATGTGGGGCCAAGAGTCCACCACTGGCCGCAGCGACTTCGGGGGGCACAATCGGCAGGAGCCAAGCTGCCGTCATCCGCTCCATGCTGTGACCTTGGCTGGTGAACATAAAAAATGGAACCAAGAGCACCGATAAGGCAGAAAGCAGCACATCAATCCACCAGAAAGCATGCGCCACGGCCAATGTCGTGGCCGAAAGGGGCCAAATGATGAAAAAGCCATTGATGATGGTGGCAAATCCCATCGGGATGGCGCCCAAAAAAAGCGACTGCACCGGGTGATCGAAGAGCCTGCGAAAGCTCTCGGCATAGAACACCGCCCGGCCAATGAACAGCAACCCAAAGAGCACGAAGAAAAAACTATTGATGCACCAGAGCGCACGCGCTAGATCCAACTGTCCCCAGTGCCCATAGGGAAAAAGGGCGAGCATGAGGGCGAGGATGCCCGTCCCCATGTTGGCGGCAAACCAGTTGGGAGTGAAATGGCGGACGATTTCCCGCGGATTGCCGCCAGGCACGGCCGAGAGAAAGGTCATGGCTAAGCTCCTGTACGAATTACTGGACGCGATCATTCTATAGCCGGTAAAATATCAAATCCAATGAATCAAATTTAGTTTACCGATTAGTATTTCTAATTTTATCGAGAGTTGCCCATGGACCGTCACCTCGACCCCACGCTGCTGTTGATCTGGGCCCAGGCCGCGCGGGCGGGCAATCTGCACCAGGCGGCGGAGCGGCTCTTTCTCACTCAGCCAGCCATCTCCCATCGGCTCAAACAGTTGCAAGAGCGCATAGGCGAACCTTTGTATCGTCGCACCCATCGCGGCATCCAACCCACGCCCATCGGCATCGCCTTGTGGCGCATTGCCGAGCGGATCGAGGCGGCCATCGACGAAGCCGATGGCTTGTGCAAAGACAGTCAAGGACTGCTCACCGGTACCGTCCACCTCGCCGCCAGCCAGAGTAATGCCGAGGCCTTGCTGCCACGGCTGCTCGCCCAATTTCATCGCGACTATCCCGCCATCCATCTCCAGGTGAGCGCCCTGAATAGCCGCCAGGCACGGCAAACGCGGGAGGAATACGATTTGGTCTTCGTCGAGGACGATCTACCGGCCGGCGAGCAAGGGAACTGGGTACAGGAAACCCTAGTGGAGACGGAAATCGGGGTTATACTGCCGGCCCATCATCCATGGGCACAGGAAGGCAATCCCTTGGCACTGGCAAATCTAGACCAGGTAGACCTGATCTGGCGCGAGGCCGGATCGGGAATTCGCGAAGCGGTCCTGACGGCGGCACGCAGCGCCGGCATCACTCTGCCCATCCGCTATGAATTCAGTGGCCTCACCGCCATTCGGGAGGGGGTACGTAGCGGGCTGGGACTCGCTTTTGCTTCCTTCTTGCAGGCCAAGCTCGACCCCGATTTGGCGCTGCTTGGGCTGGTGCCAGCCATTCCGCATCGGCTATCGGTCTTGCACCGGCGCGATGCCAATCCTGCCACTCTGACCTTGCTGCGCACCCTGCGCGCCTCACTGCAGGCGAAGACAGCATGAAACTGCCTCCCCTGCAGCCGGCGACTCTACTGCGCCGGTATAAGCGTTTTCTAGCCGACTGCGAGCTCGAAGGCGGTACCGTGGTGCAGGCGCACTGTCCGAATCCGGGCAGCATGCAGAGCTGCGCCGAGCCGGGGCAACCAATACTGTTGTCACACAGCGACGACCCAAAGCGCAAGCTGGCCTGGACTTGGGAGCTGTACTGGAGCGGGAAGAGCTGGGTCACCGTCAACACCCAACGCCCCAACGCCATAGTTGCCGAGGCCTTGGCAGCGCAGAAAGTAGATGAACTGAAAGGCTACGCCCAGTTACGCCCAGAGGTGGCCTATGGCGAGCACGAACGGGTGGATTTTCTGCTCGAGGATGCGGGACGTGGAAAGGCCTATGTGGAGGTCAAATCCTGCACGCTACTCGACGACGACGGGGTGCTGCGCTTTCCCGACGCGCGCAGCACTCGTGCACTGCGCCATCTTGCGGCGTTA
>DDOU01000163.1:0-2545 GCA_002341825.1 Candidatus Igneacidithiobacillus taiwanensis
GCCGGGGTTTTCGGCATGCAAGAGATCCAGCCACGCGCGTAGGGCCGCTAGGTCGCGGCGCTGGGGCCAGAGGCGGCGCACTACCTGATCGGCCTCGGCGCCTGCCTCTAGTAGGTAGCGTCCAGCGCCGGCATGGGTATCCAGACAATAGAAGGGGCGGTCCTTTTGCCGGAGCTGTTCGAGGCTCAGCACCAGGGCGAGATGCTTCATGCAGTCGGCGGCATTGCCGGCATGGTAGGCGTGACGATAGTTCATACGCGTTTCTTGGCAACAAAACGCGAGTGTAGCAGGCGGCGGACCGGCGCCCCACCCTTGGCTTGGCGGCGGGCATTGGTCATGATAAGGCATTCGTCTGCCTGCGAGGATTCCCCATGCGCCTCTACGTCACGCCCACCAGTCCTTATGCCCGCAAGGTCCGCATCGCTCTCATCGAGAAGGGTCTCCCCTGCGATATCGAGCAGGTTGATCTGCGCGACCCCGAACATGCCGCCAAGGAACAAAATCCCTTGGGCAAGGTTCCCGTGTTGGTAGCCAACGACGGTACCGCCATCTACGACTCCACGGTCATCCTGCAGTACCTCGAACTGATGCACCCGCAGCCGGCCTTGTTTCCCGTCGATGCCAAGGAACGCATCCATGCCCTGCGCCTCGAGGCCCTCGCCGATGGCATCATGGACGCCACCATTGCCTGGGTCATGGAACATCGGCGCAGTAAGGATTGCCAGGACCCCGCCCTGCTGCACAAGCAAGCTGGCAAGGTGCAGAGCGGCCTCGCCTATCTGCAGGAAAAGGCGCGCACTTGGACCCCCGCCACCGAGGCGCCTCTGCCGCTAGAGCAGATTGCCGCCGCGGCAGCCGTTGGCTATGTCGACCTGCGCGCGCCGGAGCTCCTGGTTTCTTGCGCCGATCTGCAGCGCTGGTATTTGGCCTTGCGCAGCCGTCCGAGCTTGCGCGAGACCTCACCACAGTGAGGATGGCGGGGTGAAAATTGCCAGTTGGAACGTCAACTCCCTGAAAGTACGCCTACCGCAGGTGCTGTCCTGGCTGCAGGAGAGCCAAAGCGATGTGCTCTGCCTGCAGGAAACCAAACTGCCGGATCCTCGCTTTCCAGCGGCGGAACTGGCGGAAATCGGCTATCAAAGCCTCTTCCACGGGCAGTCCACTTATAACGGGGTGGCGATCCTCAGTCGCCTGCCACTACAGGCAAGCCAATGCGACTGGCCAGACGGTAGCGATGGGCAGGCAAGACTCTGCGCCACAAGTATCGGGGACCTGCGTATCGTCAATGTCTACGTGCCCAACGGGCAATCCCTCGACAGCGACAAGTATCGCTACAAACTCGACTGGCTCGCCCGTCTACAGGATTTTCTCCGCGCCGAACTGGCGCGCTGGCCGCGCCTGCTCTTGCTGGGCGATTTCAACATCGCCCCGAGCGACCTCGACGTCCACGATCCAGCGGCCTGGGCCGGGGAAATCCTCTGCTCCGATGCCGAGCGCGCTGCCCTGCAAGGGATACTGAGCCTGGGCCTGCACGATCTCTTTCGGCACCAGCACCCCGATGCGCAGGAATGGAGTTGGTGGGATTATCGTGCCGCCAGCTTCCGCCGCAACATTGGTTTACGTATCGATCTCCTCCTCGGCAGTGACGCCCTCCTGCCCGCCCTCGACGACGTCCACATCGACCGCACTGCGCGCGCCGTGGAACGTCCTTCGGACCACGCCCCTGTTGTCCTGCAACTCAAGGAGCCCTCATGATCGGCATTCTCCTCGTCAACCTCGGCACCCCCGACGCCCCCACGGCACCGGCCCTGCGCCGCTATTTGCGAGAATTTCTCAGCGATCCGCGGGTCGTGGAAATTCCCCGCTTGGTCTGGTGGCCGATTCTCAACGGGCCCATCCTGCTCACCCGCCCGGCACGCTCCGCCCGTGCCTACCGCAGCATCTGGCTCGACGAAGGCTCACCACTGCGGGTGTACAGCCAGCGTCTGGCCGAAGGCCTGCAGGCACTCTACGATGCCGAGCAGCCGGGCCGGGTGCAGGTGACCCTGGCCATGCGCTACGGCCAACCCTCGGTGGCAGCGGGACTGCGCAGCCTGCGCGACGCCGGCTGTCGGGAGATGCTGGTAGTACCCCTCTACCCCCAGTATGCAGCGGCGACGACGGCATCGATCTTTGATGCCGTGGCGGCGGAGTTGCGCACCTGGCGCAATCTGCCGGAACTGCATTTTCTGCGCGATTGGCACCAAGATCCGCGCTACATCGGTGCCCTTGCCCGTTCGGTGCAGCGGCAATGGCAGGAACATGGACGGCCGCAGCGGCTGCTCATCTCCTTTCACGGCCTGCCGGCGCGCAACATTGCCCTTGGCGATCCCTACCGCGCCGAATGCGAGAAAAGCACCGAACTCTTGGTGGCAGCCCTGGGCCTACGGGATGGGGAGTGGGTGCAGACCTTCCAGAGTCGCTTTGGACCGGCGCGTTGGCTCGAGCCCTACACCGCCGTCACCCTGAAGGAACTGGGCAGCCAGGGGGTTGAGCGCCTCGACTG
>DDOU01000163.1:2594-2729 GCA_002341825.1 Candidatus Igneacidithiobacillus taiwanensis
GGAGATCTTCCTCCAGGCTGGCGGCAAAGAAATGCATTACATTCCTTGCCTGAATGACGACGCGGAATGGATTGCCGATTTTCGACAAATCATCGACGAACACCTGCCGGCCCACTAGGGCGCTTTGCGCCGCAT
>DDOU01000163.1:2779-3342 GCA_002341825.1 Candidatus Igneacidithiobacillus taiwanensis
AAGGACTGCGTTGTCACCCTCGATTACACTCTCACCGACGAGGACGGCGAAATCCTCGACAGTTCCGAGGGCGATGGTCCCTTGGTGTATCTCCACGGGCACGGCGACATCGTTCCCGGACTCGAGCGCGCCTTGGCGGGCCATCAGAGCGGCGATCGCATCCAGGCCGATGTGGGACCCGAGGATGGCTACGGCGAGTGGGATGAGGATCTCGTCGAAGTGGTCGGCAAAGAAGACTTCGACGATCCCGACGAGCTCGAGATTGGCGCGCAGTTTGAGGTCGATACCGATGAAGGGGTGCGCGTTGCCACCATCATCGAGATGGAGGGCGATGAGATCACCGTCGATCTCAATCATCCCCTAGCGGGCATGCAGTTACATTTCGATGTGACCGTTCGCGATGTTCGTGCCGCCAGCGCCGAAGAGCTCGCCCATGGCCACGTGCACGAGCACCCGCACGCCTAACACGCTTCGGTAAGGAGGTCGGTTGCAGATTCTGGGGATGATGTCTGGCACCAGTGCCGATGGCATCGACGCCGCCCTCCTTCGCTTCTCCCCGGATA
>DDOU01000163.1:3487-14159 GCA_002341825.1 Candidatus Igneacidithiobacillus taiwanensis
AGCTGATCGCCCTGCACGGCCAAACCGTAGCCCATCAACCCGATGGCGAACACGGCTACACTTGGCAGATTGGCTCTGCCTACGATCTTGCCGACGCCACCGGCTGCAGTGTGGCTCACGATTTTCGCCGGGCGGACTTGGCCCAGGGTGGGCAGGGAGCGCCCCTGGTACCGATCTTTCATGCCGCCCTGCTCGCCGCCGATACGCCACTGCTGGTGCTCAATGTGGGCGGGATGGCGAATCTCAGTTGGCTGCCGGCGCGCGGCCAAAACGCCACCGTACAAGCCTTTGATACCGGTCCTGGCAATGTCCTCATCGACAGCGCCGTGCAGTTGCTGAGCACCCAACGCTTCGACGCAGAAGGCCATTGGGCGGCCCAGGGACAGGTGCAGGAAAGGGAGTTACAGCAGTGGCTGCGCCTGCCGTATTTTCACCGTCCCCCGCCCAAAAGCACCGGCCGCGAGCTGTTTCATGCCGCCTGGGTGCGGCAGCAGTGGGCGGACTGGCGCCATGAAGCCGCAGACTTCTTGGCCACCCTTACGGCACTGAGCGCGCGCAGTATTGCCGCGGCCGCGCAAAGCTGGCTGCCACCGGCCCAGCGGCTGCTGGTCTTTGGCGGCGGCGCGCGTAATCGTTTTTTGCTGGCGCTACTGCAAGATGCCCTTCCCCAAACCCGCGTAGAACTCGGCGAGGAGACCTGTGCGGTTCCCGCCCAAGCAATGGAGGCCCTGGCCTTTGCCTGGCTCGGCGGGCATTGTTTGCTGGGAACCCGTCTCGACCTGCACGGGGTCACCGGGCAGCGACGGGCGACGGTGCTGGGCAGTCTCTACCCCGGGCGAAACTGGCCGGAAGTCGTGGCGTGGCTGAGTCGGACACAAGCCAGCGGAGGACCGGCATGCTAAAGCCCAGCGGCAGCGCTTTGGTCTGCGGCATCATCGGGCATCCCGTGGCGCATAGCCTGTCGCCCTGGATGCAACAACGCTTTGCCGAGCAGACGGGCATGGATTTTTTGTATTCTCCCTTTCCGGTGGCGCCTACGGCCTTGCCCGCTGCCATCCGCGGTCTGCAGGCCCTGGGGGTGCGCGGCGTCAATGTCACTATCCCGCACAAGGAAGCCGTGCTGCCGTTTTTGGATGTGGTCTCGCCCACCGTGCAAGCGGTGGGGGCGGCCAACACCCTGCTCTTTGCCGACGGGAGGGTGCATGGCGAAAACACCGACGTAGTCGGCTTTGCCCGCGCCATCGGCCGTCACACCGGTGCGCGTGCCGCCGGTGCCAGTCTGGTCATTGGCGCAGGCGGGGCAGCACGGGCAGTCTTGCACGCCCTCGCCCTCGTTGGCGCCACCCCGATCTATCTCGCCAACCGTACCCTAGCTCGGGCCGAAGCCTTGGCTGCAGAATTTACCGCCCTGCCCATCCGACCGCTGCCACTCAGCCGCGATGCCCTCACCCCGCTTCTTGGCGACCTGCAGCTGGTGGTCAATACCAGCAGCCGCGGCCTACACGGGGAGGATCATCCGGAATTGGCCCTCGCGCGCATGCCGAAAACCGGCATTGTCTGTGATATCGTCTATAAACCTTTGCAGACCCCCTTGCTGGCGACAGCCGCGGCGCAGGGTCTGCGCTGCGTGGATGGCCTTGGCATGCTGGTCGCGCAAGGGGCGGAAAGTTTTCGCATTTGGACTGGCCAACTGCCAGACACCGATGCCGTCGAGGAAGCGATGCGAACATGGCTAACAACACCGAAAGCACCCCGCTGAGTCCGCTGCTACGCGGCATCATTGCCGCCGGTCTGATCGACGAGGCGACGCTACGCGTTCTGCTTAGGGACCCGAGCCTCGGCAAACGACCGGTCCTGGCCTTTTTGCTTGAAAAAAAGGCCTTCTCCTCGCTCGCCCTACTGCAATATCTGTCGGAGCGCTATCGCCTGCCGATGCTCGATTTGAGCGCGGTCCACCCAGACGAGCAGAGCGTGCGGCGCATCGATCGCGCTCTCCTCGAGCGCTATCAGGTTCTTCCCCTCTCCCATACGCGCGATGCCCTCTATCTAGCGATTGCCGACCCTACCGACGTAAAGGCTACCGAGGATATCCGCTTCAACGCCGGAGTGCAGCGCGTTTTTCCCATTCTGGTCGAAGCCGACAAACTGCAGCACGCCCTCAGCGAGTACCTGGGCGACCTCACGAACCGCCTCGAGGATTTTTCCTCGGCGCCCGACAGCGAAACGGACGAAGACGAATTCGACCTGCGCGCCGAACAGCAGGGAGAAGACGCGCCGGTGGTGCGCTTCGTCCAGCAACTGCTCCTCAATGCCATCCAAAAAGGCGCTTCGGACATCCATATTGAGCCCTATGAGCGCGACATTCGCGTCCGCTATCGTCTCGATGGCGTGCTACAGGACGTCCTCCACCCCTCCATTGCCTTGCGCGAAGGCATCACCTCGCGCCTGAAGATCCTCTGCCGCCTGGATATTGCCGAACGCCGCCTGCCCCAGGATGGGCGCCTGCGCGTGCGCATTCCTCCAGCGCGCACCATCGATTTTCGCGTATCTTTTCTGCCCACGGCCTATGGCGAGACGGTGGTGTTGCGTATTCTCGACCCGGCTGCCGCCAATGCGCCGGTGGAGCAGCTGGGCTTTCTGCCGCAACAGCTGGCGGCCTTCCACGAGGCGATCAGCAAGCCCTACGGAATGATCCTCGTCACCGGACCGACGGGGTCGGGCAAGACAACCACTTTGTATACAGCGCTGAACATCCTCAATACCGGTGACGTCAATATCAGTACCGCCGAAGATCCGGTAGAAATCCCGGTGTACGGGATCAACCAAGTCAACATCAATGAACGCATCGGCCTCACCTTTGCCACCGCCCTGCGCTCCTTCCTGCGCCAGGACCCGGATATCATCATGGTTGGCGAGGTGCGCGATCTCGAGACTGCCGAAACCGCGGTCAAAGCAGCGCAAACCGGACACCTAGTACTGGCCACTTTGCACACCAATGACGCTCCCCAAAGTCTGACGCGGCTCGAGAACATGGGAATCCCTGCCTACAACATCGCTGGCAGCGTACATTTGGTGATTGCCCAACGACTGGCGCGCAAACTCTGCGCGGCCTGCAAACGCCGACAAGCGATCCCCGAAGTGGCCTTGCGCCAGGCGGGCTTTGCCGAGGCCGATCTTGCAGGCTGGACACCAATGGCGCCCCAGGGCTGTGAGCAGTGCAATGGCACTGGATACCGCGGGCGTATCGGTCTCTACCAAGTGATGCCAGTGACGGAATCCATACAGGAAATCATCTTGCGTGGTGGCACCTCCCTCGACATCGCCCGTCAGGCCCAGGCCGAGGGCATTCTGACCATGCGCCAAGCTGGGCTGCTGCGGGTCAAGGAAGGGCTGACCAGTCTGGACGAAGTCCTGCGCGTTACCAATCTCTGAGCCATGGATGCGGCAGTCGCAGACTCGCCATCCAGGCTGACCCCGCCGGCCAAAGCCATTGCCCTCTACCGCTTGGTCATCGCGGCGGTTCTGACCTTTTTTACCCAGTACCCGCAGCTGCAGATCCTGCCTAGCCATTCGCCCTGGCTGTCCGCCCTGCGCAGCGCCGCCATCCTTGCCCTGATCTGGAGTTTTGGCCTGCTCCTCTCCAGCCAGATCTACCCGCGCGCCTGGCCACAATGGACGCGGATCCTGGTGGTCAGCGTCGATACCCTTTTCGTTCTCTACCTTTTCTACTGCAGCGGTGCCATTTCCGGTCCCCTCGCCATCCTTCCGCTACTCCTGCTCATCGCCAATGTCTATCAAGTGCGCGGGCATGTTGCTTTGATTCAGGTATGGGTGACCATCGTCGCGGTAATCGTCATCAATTTTCTGCGTCAGGGACAGCTCGGTTCGGGTGGGGTACTGATCTACAGCCTCGCACTTTTCGCCGTTGCCTACCTGGCCGACAATCTGGTGCGCTATCGTGAGCGCAGCGCTCAGGAAGACGCTCTACGAGCACAGGAAATTCTCGACCTCAACACCCTCAATCGAGAAATCATTCGCCAATTCGATGCCGGCCTGCTGGTCCTCGACCGCCAGAATCGGGTGCTGTTCAGCAATCCTCTGGCCCAGGAACTCGCCCAACTGCCCGCAGACACGAATCCCTATGTGCTCGACCAAGTACAACCGGATTTGGGTGAATTCCTGCGCCATGCCGATACGATTCCCGAACGCGAGCTTTCCATTCGCACGACGAAGATGGCGAGCGGCAAACGGTTGCTCTGGCTACGTAGCATCGCCCTTGCCAACACCCCGTTCCGCTTGCTCACCCTGCGCGACGCGAGCAGCCTGCGGGAAAAGCAACGCGAGGCGCAAATGGCCGCCCTCGGCCGCCTGGCCGCCAATATCGCGCACGAGATCCGCAACCCCCTGAGCGCCATCCGCCACGCCGCCCAACTCCTTGCCGAGCGCTCTCTCGACGCCAGCGGCGAGCGTCTGTTGCAGATCATCGATCGGGAATCCCAACGCCTCAACCGCATTGTCGAGTCGGTGCTGGAGATGTCGCGCCCCCGTGCCGCCCACCCAGCCCCCATCGCCCTCACCGCTTGGTTGCCACAAATTCTGAGTCAGCTGCGCGCAGATCCTAGCCTGCTCGACTTACAAGTCGAGCTGCACGGTGATGATGGCTTGCCGTTGGTAAGCTGTGACCCGGAACAATTACAGCAGATTTTTACCAATTTGCTGCTGAACGCCGCGCAGCACGGCAAGCCACCGGGGCAGCCCCTGCGTGTGGAAATTCTGCTGACACCCATGCAGAATCAAAGGGCTGTCGAAATTCGCGTACGCGATTATGGTCAGGGTATCCCGGAAGAAAATCTGGAGCGCATTTTTGAACCTTTCTTCACCACCGAATCCCTCGGCACCGGGCTTGGCTTGCCCTTGGTGCGCGAACTCTTGCGCGCCAACCGCGCCGACATCGAGGCTCGCAATCATCGCCATGGCGCGGAATTCGTCTTTTCCCTCCCCGAATGGCAGCTGGGCACATTGCTATGAGTGAGCGCGCCCGCGCCTTGGTCCTCGACGATGAGCCGGCCATTACCGAGCTGCTCGATATTACCCTTTCGGAAATGGGCTTTGTCGTGGTGCCCACCCATAGCCTGCAAAAGGCACGGGAAGCCCTCGGCAAATTTAGCTTTAGTCTCTGCCTGACCGATCTGCGTCTACCCGATGGCAATGGCCTGGAGCTGGTGCGCCATATCCGTAGCCAGTTCCCGCAGCTGCCGGTAGCGGTCATCACTGCCTACGCCTCGACCGAAGGCGCCGTCGAGGCGATGCAGGCGGGCGCCTTCGACTTCATGACCAAACCCATCGAGCTGCATCGGCTGCGACGCTTGGTCGAGCAAGCCCAGGCCCTGGCCACGCTGGAGCCGGAGGAACTCGGCGCCGGTTTAGAGCGTTTGGTGGGGGAGAGTTCGGCCATGCGGGAACTGCGCCAGCAGATTCGCGTTCTGGGTCGCAGCAATGCACCGGTCTTCGTCTCTGGTGAATCGGGCACCGGCAAGGAGCTCACCGCCCGTGCCATCCATGACGCCAGCCCGCGTCGAAACAAGCCTTTCGTTGCCGTCAATTGTGCCGCCATTCCCGAAAACCTGCTCGAGAGCGAACTCTTTGGCAGCGAGAAGGGGGCCTTCACCGGCGCCCATCAAAAACGCAGCGGTCTCTTTTTGGCCGCCGATGGCGGCACCCTCTTTCTCGACGAGATTGGCGATATTCCCCTCGCCATGCAGGCGAAGCTCCTGCGTGCCCTGCAAGAACGCAGTATCCGTCCGGTAGGCGCCAACAGCGAAGTTCCCATCGACATTCGTCTGATTACCGCTACCCACCGCGACTTACAGCAACTCATCGAAGCCGGCAGCTTTCGAGCCGATTTGTACTATCGCATCTATGTGGTTCCCCTGCTGATTCCGCCCCTGCGCCAGCGCCGCGAGGACATCCCCTTGCTCGCCGAGGCCCTCCTGCAGCGCATCGCCCGGCGGCATAACCAACCCGTGCCGCGCCTACAGGCGGAGGCCCTGCAATGGCTTGTGCGCCAAGATTTTCCCGGCAATGTGCGCGAGCTCGAAAATCTCCTCGAACGAGCTCTGGCCCTGCACAGCGGTACGGAAATTCGCGTTGCGGATCTGAGTCGCGAGAGCGCGGCGCCAGCACAAGGAATCGCTGGCAGCGGCTCACCCCTGGCGCGACGGCTGCGGGCGGCTGAGCGAGAACTGCTGCGCACTCAGCTCACCGCGGGACAAAATCGCATCGTGGTCTGCGCTCAAAATTTAGGCATTAGTACGCGCTCTTGCACCTTGCGACTGCATTTGTGCGGGCAGGATGATCATCATGTCGGCGAGTCTTGAACCCTGGGCCTGGGCACTGCTGGCCCTCATTGCCCTGCTCGTCGGCAGTTTTCTCAACGTCGTCATCCACCGCCTGCCGCGCGGCGAATCCATCGCCTTTCCGGGTTCGCACTGCCCCCAATGCGGCCATGCCCTGCGCCCCTGGGACAATATCCCGGTCTTGAGCTGGCTTTTGTTGCTCGGCCGCTGCCGCTACTGTCAGAGTGGGATCTCCTGGCGCTACCCCTTGGTCGAAATCCTCGCCGCTCTGCTCGCGCTCCTCGCCGCGTGGGTGATTGGCTGGCACGGGCAACTACTGCCCGCCCTCGTCCTGCTCTGGGCCTTGCTTGCCCTCACCCTCATCGACCTCGAGACCTATCTCCTGCCGGACTGGATCACCAAGCCGGGAATGCTCTTGGGCCTGCTCCTCAACGCTAGCGCTTGGCTCTCGCCGCATTTTGCCCTCGCGAGCCCCCTCGATGCCGGCCTGGGGCTGCTCCTTGGCTATGGGGTTTTGCGCGGCTTTGCCGAGCTCTACCTGCGCCTGAGCGGTCGCGAGGGCATGGGGCATGGTGACTTCAAGCTCCTTGGCATGATTGGTGCCTGGTTGGGCTGGCAGGACATGTTTCTTGCCCTCTTTCTGGCGGCCTTGAGCGGCGGATTGGTGGCCGTGGGGTTTCTTGCCGCCGGCAAAGGTCGCGACTATGCCATCCCCTTCGGCCCCTATTTGGCCCTGGGAGCGGCGGTGATGCTGCTCTGGCCGCAGGTAGTGATGGAGCAGTTTCTGCATTTGGCCGCCCCCGGATGAGCCAGCGCATCGGTCTGACAGGTGGGGTGGCGAGCGGTAAGAGCCTCGCTGCCGACATATTGGCCGGGCTGGGGGCGAAGGTTCTCGACGCCGACCACTTCGCGCGCGAGTTGGTGGCACCGGGTCACGCCAACCTGCAGGAGATTGTCGATCGATTTGGTCGCGATATCGTCGATAGCAACGGTCATCTCGATCGCCCGCGCCTACGCCAACTGATTTTTGCCGATCCAGCGGCCAAGCGCTGGTTGGAAGAACTGCTGCACCCGCAGATTCGCCAGCGCTTTTTGGCCGCGTCCGCCGCCATTACCGCGCAAGAACCGGATGCCGTCATCCTCTGGGTTCTGCCCTTGCTCGTCGAGAGTGGCTATCCGCCCCTTCTCGATGGTGTATTGCTCATCGACTGCCCGGCCTGGCTGCAACAGCAGCGTCTTGCCGAACGCGGTTGGTCGGCGGCGGTCGGCGCTGCCGTCATTGCGCAACAGGTGCATCCCGAGGAGCGGCGGCGGGTGGCGCGGTGGATCATCCCCAATCTCCAGACTCCCCAAAGCCTGCGCCGCCGTCTCGAAGACTGGTGGCAACACCTTCAGCGCTAAGGCTTTTTGCGTCGCGCCGAGGCTTGTGGCACTCTCTGTGTGGGATTGGGAAGAAACCACCAATGGCCATATACGAAACTGCGCTTCAGGAGCGAACGCGCTCCCTCCTCCGCCTCGAGGGACTGTTTCAGTGCCTAGACGAAAATATTGCCGAGGCCAGCAGACTGCGCAGCGTATTACGTACTTTTCTCGAACTCCTCGACTTCTGTCAACGGCCCGAATTGCGGGTCGATCTCCTACTGGAACTCGATCGCCTCATTCAGGTACTGCGCGCCTGGGCCGGCTCGAGCGAGGTCAACGCCGCGGCGCTGGAGGCCTGGGAGAGCCGACTGCGCGAGCAGCAACAAACCCTGCGCGATGGACGCCAGAACTTTGCCGATATGTTGCGGCAGCAGGAGCTGCTGCAACTTGGGCGTGGACGACAATCGGTTGCTGGCGGTCTCACCGGCGCCGACCTTCCCTTGCTGGCCTTTTGGGAGCAGCAAAGTTCCGTCTTCCGCGCCACCCATTTCCAACACTGGCGCGATGAATTGGCACCCCTGGAAAGCAGCAGCCAGCTCATTTTGCGTTTTTTGCGCGAATCCCTCGGCTGGCAGAGCGAGTTGGCAGAGCATGGCCGCTTTGGTATGCCGCTCAATCCCAGGCAGCCCCTCTCACTGATACAGGTAGAAGTCACGTCGGCCAACGTCTATCCCAAGATTAGTGGCGGCATCCATCGCCTGCATGTCCAGTTCCTGGAGTGGATGGACCCTGGGCCAAGCCGCGCGCTAGAATCCACCATCCCCTTTCGTTTGGCCATGAGCGCCTGTTGAACCCGCCAGAAGGATCCTCAGCAATGCAGATCGGTACTACCCTCAGTCAATTCATCATCGAAGAAACCCGCCTTTACCCCGAGGCCTCCGGCGACTTTGCCGCACTGCTCAACGATCTCATGGTCGCTTGTAAGTTCATCGGTTCGCAGGTCTATCGTGGTGCCCTGGTCGGCGCCTTGGGCAGTGCAGAAACTGGCAACGTGCAGGGCGAGGTGCAGAAAAAACTCGANNNCATCCTCAAGTCCATGGACTGGACTGGGCATTTGGCAGGGATGGTTTCCGAGGAAGAGGACGGCCCCTACGCCATTCCGGCCGGGGTACCGCGCGGCAAGTACCTGCTGCTTTTCGATCCTTTGGATGGTTCCAGTAATATCGATGTGGGCATCAGCGTCGGTACCATTTTCAGCATCCTCAAGGCGCCCGTGGCGGGGCGAGATGCGCAGCTCGCCGACTTCTTGCAGCCGGGCACGCAGCAAGTCTGTGCCGGCTACGCCCTCTACGGTTCCAGCAACATGCTGGTCTATAGCACCGGTTTTGGGGTCAATGGCTTTACCCTGCTGCCAGAGGTGGGCGAATACGTCCTCACGCATCCGCAAATGCGCATTCCCGAAGACACTAGCGAGTACGCCATCAATGCCAGCAATCAGCGCCACTGGGAAGCCCCGGTGCAGCGTTACATCGCCGAATTGAATGCCGGCAAAACCGGACCGCGCGGGCGCGACTTCAACATGCGCTGGGTTGGCTCCATGGTCGCCGACGTGCACCGCATTCTCTGCCGTGGCGGCATTTTCTTGTATCCCTTCGATACCCGCGATCCCCAAAAACCCGGCAAGCTCCGCCTGCTCTACGAGGCCAATCCCATGGGCTTTCTCATCGAACAAGCGGGCGGGGCGGCCAGCACCGGCCGCGAGCGCATCCTCGACATCCAGCCACAGGGGCTGCATCAGCGGGTGCCAGTAATCCTCGGTGCCAAGAACGAAGTCGAACGGGTGGTGCAGTACCATCTCACCTAACTTGCTGTGCCGCGATGGAAAAGCTTCCGTCGCGGCATCCCGCCAAGCTTGCGCCCCCTTGCAGCATCTCAATTATCTTCTACAATGAACAACGGTTATAGAAACTGTCACATTTTGGCCGCAAGGTCCTCATTGTTCTGGAGGAAACATGTCTGTTCTACGTAATTTCAAGTTCCGCGCTGTTGGTTACGGCCTGCTTGCTGGGTCGGCCATTGCCTTATCTGGCTGTGCGGCAACCCAGGTGGCGCTTGAGCACAAAAATCTCGATGTACAGACCAAAATGTCTAACACCATATTCCTGAATCCCGTGCCGCCGTCGGAACAGACCGTTTACGTCCAATTCAAAAATACTTCCGATAAAACCCTCAACGTCGCCGCCCTCGAACAAGAAATCGATGCCAATCTGACCAATCAGGGATATCGCATTGTGCCCTATAACCAGGCGCATTATATGTTGCAAATCAATGTGCTTTCCGTTGGTAAGATGTCGGAAGCCGCGGCGCAGAAGTCCCTGGCAGCCGGTTACGGCGGTGCCGCTTTCGGTGCCATTGCCGGCGCCACCATTGGCCAGAGTTGGCAGGGCGCCGGCGCTGGAGCCCTCGTTGGCAGCGCCATTGGTCTTGTTGCCGACTCCTTGGTCAAGGATGTCACCTACGCGATGATCACCGACGTGCAGGTTGCCGAGCGCAGCAAGCAAGCCGTGCAGCAGCAAACCAATTCCAATCTGCAGCAAGGCACCAGCACCACTACCACACAGCAGGTTGCCGGCGAAGGTCACTGGATATACTACCGTACCCGTATCGTTTCCACTGCCAATCGCGTCAACCTCTCCTTCAAGGACGCCGTACCGCCCTTACAGGCGCAGTTGGTGCATAGCATCTCCGGCATTCTCTAAGCCCATTTCGGGTAAAGGGGCCGCTTCCGAGCGGCCTTTTTTATGCCGGGTGCTTGTCCAGCAGTCACCTTGATTGTTTTCGATTTGCTGGGGTAACATCGATTCATAATTTGTAGCTCAGAGTTGGTTTTACCAGTGCTTTAGCCATCATTGGCTGGGAATGCGTATCAAGATATGAGCCACACCAAAAGGAGA
>DDOU01000163.1:14208-17397 GCA_002341825.1 Candidatus Igneacidithiobacillus taiwanensis
TGTGGGGCACCTCTGCAATCGCCTCCTCCAGTTTCCGCGTCTCCCAAATTCTGCCGCTCTTGCGGCGCGACGCTCCATGGCAAACGCTTTTGCCCGCAGTGTGGAACCGATAATCGGACAGTAGCAGGAGGCGCAGCGGCTGCGGCGCAATCGTCGGTACCGCAGGCTGCAGGGTTAGACCTGCCACCGGTTTCTCCCGCTGCGGAGCAAACAGAAACGCAAGACCATGGGATGGTTCCGGTACCGGAAGCGCCCCATCCGGCATCGTCCGAGACTGGCGCGGCAGCAGAGCGAGCCGAAATACCGGCTGCCATCGAGACCACCGCCGACCCGAGGCCAGAGACGAACGCAGAGGCACCCGCTGTTGCGTTGCCAGCAGAACCGCAAGCCTTGGCGCCTGCGTTGCAACCCCGCGAAACTGCCACAACCGAGCCCCCTGCCGCAGCGATGCACACGCAAACGCCAGAGACTACGGAAGAAGAAGCAGTGCTTGCCGTGCCAGTAGCGAATACCGAGAGCACACCGACCCTGACCAGTGCCGCAGACCCTACGGATACCCTGCTTGCCCCGGCGGCACCAGAAGCCCAACCGACAACGCTACCGGGAGAATCATTACCTTCAGCAGAAAAACCGGCCGACGTTTCCCCCCAAGCCGCAGACCTACAAACCCCGCCTGCTGCCGAGGAGCTAGCAGCAAAGAGCGAGCAGGCTGCGGATCTCCGAGAGGTTTTCGCTGGTGCTGCGGCCGCATCCTTTCCAGCAGCGGAAACGCCACCTTTGGCACGCGAGCCGCAGCCCTCGGCCGCCGTGCCGCCTCCAGTCCTCAGCACACCCAGAGATCAGCAGGAAGCGCAGCCAGCGGTGCTAGCAGCAGCTCCAGGCGACGAAAAATTCTGCAAGACCTGCGGCGCCGTCTTTGGTGCGGGTGCGTTTTGTCGCAGCTGTGGAAAAGGCATCCTTCCCAACACCGGTGCCGAACCCAGTCAATCGGTGGAGCCGCGAAAAACCGGGCAGGGCAAAAAGCTTGGAATTATTGTTGCCATAGCGCTCGTTTTGGCGATTGCTGCTGCCGCTGCGTATTTCTTTTTGCGCCCGCGTGCGACTTCTCCGGCGGTCACCGCCGCTACCAGCAGTGCGTTGCCCGCAGCACCGGCGGCATCTACCGCCAGCGCAGTTTCCGCAGCGGCGCCCACGGCGTCGACCCAATCCGTGGCGGCACCCGTAAGCAGCCCCGCACTCAGTAGTGCGCCAGCGGCAAAACCCCAAGCGGCGCCGACGGTAAGTGTCCCAGTGGTCAAAGTACCCGTCGTCAAAATACCCGTCGTCCAGCCGCCCCATCCCAGGCCCGCAACAGCGCTGCCACACCCAGTACAACGGCCTTCGACACCTAGCGAAGCTGGCGAGCAACATGGGTTGACTGCCGAGCAGATGAAAAAATTACTCTCCCCCTTTGGTGGAAATGACTGATCTTTACTGCAAAATTGGAGGTTGTATGCAAGGTATTGTTCGCTCCGCTCGCTCCACGAGTGCACTGACCATTCTCACTCTGGGCCTACTTGCCGGCTGCTCGGCAAAATACAATACCCAGGTTCCGGCAATGCCCATCTCCATGCAGCAGGCCCAGGCCCAAGCGGGCGTCAAGCAGGCGGGCATCAACGTCTCGCGCCAGTTTGTTACCGCCTGGGAGGCCGCCAAGGGCAACATGAAAAATTCGCTAGAGCAATGCTCTCTGTCTGCGGGCTCGGGGTACGGCAGTCAACAGAGCTGTTGGCGACAGATGCAAAACCAAGCAGCAAGTTATGCCGGCCAATTCGCCGGCATGACCGTGGGCGGCCTCACTCCCGCACAAGAGCAGAGCTTTGCCCTGGCCAAGCAGGCGGCCGTCAACTTTTTTCACCTCAGCAGCAGCTACGCCAGTGACTGTAGCATCAGCACCCAGCGCTGCCTGCACAACGATGATTTGCGCATGCGTATGAATACCGAGCGCAAGGCGGTTGATAATTACCTCATGCATGCGACCGTCGTACCCAGCGCTGGCAGTTCGCTGCAATATGAGAACAATTCCGTCAACAACAACCTCGAGCAACTGCAGAACCCCAATATGGTTCCGCCGGCAGCCAATCGTCCGGCCATCAATGGATCGGGTCAGTGAGCCACTGGCATCCAACCATATAAGGAATATTATATGCTGCAGAACGCTCGACCGTTTTCTTGGAGCTCCGGGCTTTTTTCTTTAGCCAAGTGGGTTTCCTTGGTAGTCGCAATTCTCGCTTTGGTGGCTGCCATCATTTTTGCGCTCAGTTCTTTGGCGAATCGGGGCAATTTCCATGTTCCCCGCTTTGATTCTGCCGCGCGTGCCGCCTTGTTGGGAAACCTACCGACTAACCAAGCCAGTGTTGCGCAACAAAAGGTCAATCTGAAACTGAGTCAGGAATATGGTCGAGAAATCATCTCGATCATTTCCAAATACAACATTTCGGTAACCAATGAACAGCAAGTCATCAATCGCTTGGCAGCGTTACCGAAAGATTACCGCTCGGCCTTTGTTTCTGGCTGGGAGGACTACCTTGGCAACGGCATCGATTACGCCAAAAAAGAAGGCGTCTTTCAGGCCGTGGCCACCAGCAATGGCTTATTCAATCAGCAGCCGTCTACCGCCGATCTGCTCACGCAACAATATTTTGGCGAGTACAGCAATGCTATCAATACCGCCGAAAGTAACCGCGGACGTGAACGAATCGATCGTATCGCGAATCTCGGCATGGCGCTTTTTGCGCTGATGATTTTTGTCGTGGCTGTCATTGTCCCGATTTTGGTACAGGTAGAGCGGAATACTCGCCCGCTGCCGGCCATTAGCCCTGCTGCCAAGGTAGCAGTACCCGAGGATCGTAAAGCGGCATTCGCAACGCCAGTGGCGACACCGATCCAGAGCGATGCGAATCGCTGTCAAAATTGCCACCACGAGATCGTCATGGGCGATGCTTTTTGTGGCAATTGCGGTCACCGTCTGACCTAAGATTGCCATAGAACATCCTGCGCAGGAGCCGCCACCATGAAAACCGATATCGCGAACCTAGATTTTAGTATTATCAGCAAATCGCTGCAGGGTCTCACCCTTTGGCAGCCCATTGCCATTTTTGGCACGGCTTACCTCATTGGTCTTACCCTGTTTGGTCTACTCTCGTCTAC
>DDOU01000163.1:17456-18864 GCA_002341825.1 Candidatus Igneacidithiobacillus taiwanensis
GGGCATTTTCTGAGCGCGGTGGCGCAGGATCGGGCGCTGCCCTCCCTGGTGCAAAGCCTCAGTTTCGGCCTGTTTACCCTGCCGCGCTTCATCGGCCTCATTATCATCGAGTACTTGTTGGTAATTGCGGTAATCATCGTCGAAATCATCTTGGTCGAAATTTGCCGCATCCCCGTTCTCGGGGGGCTTCTCTCGCTACTGATCTTCCCCGCCATCTTTCTTGCCAATGTGGCGTTGGTCATGATGTTTTTCGTCATGTTCAACCTCACTGGGCCGGCCCTCTGGTTTGGCGAAACCGTTGCTGGTGCCTTTCGCCATGTAGTCGCGGTTGCCCGCCGACGCCCGGGCCCGGTAATCTTTCTGCTTTTGAGCCTTGCTGCTCTTGCTGTCCTCATCGGGCTCCTCGTCTTTGGCGTGGCTGCCTATGTCCTGGCGTTGATGTCCGGTTACGTTGGCCTGCTTGGCCCGCAACTCTATGGGGTGGTGACCGAATTTCTGCAGAGTCTGGTCAATCCGTTTGCCTCTGCTGGAATGGAAAGCTTGGCGGATAGTAGCCTTGGCTATATGTTCCATGTCACCTTCAACGACCATCTCTACCCCATCAGCGCTTTGCTCACCGTCGCCTGCTTTCTCGTCTTGGTGGTCGCCATTCCCAACAACGTGCTCATGCTCGGGCTCGCCTATCTCTATGACCTCAATACCAAAATTGTGGACCCGGAGGAGGGCTCGGCGTTTGTGGATGGCGTCATGAGCGGCATGTCGAAAATGGCGGAGCGGACTCGTCAGGCAGCCGAGCAAGCGCGTCAGGCAGCCCGCGAGGCCTCCCAGCGAGCCGCGGCTGCGCGCCCGGAAAATCCCGTACCGCCAACAGAGCCCGCAAGCCCGAGCAGTGCCGTGGCAACCCATCCCACGTTCTGCCGCGGCTGCGGCGCCGCGTTGTCTGCCAACGACAAGTTCTGCGGCGAGTGTGGCCGCCCGGTCTGAGCGCGCGTACGCAACGCGATAGTATGTACCCCGGTAACCGTCGCCACGACTGGCGCGGCGGTTGCCCATTTCTCCTTCTCGCACTCCACAGCATCTATCCGGACAACCGCAAGGAATCGACCCGGAGATCCTTTTGATAGGATAATTGCGGCGTTACGCATGACCGAAAAACTTGTCATGCGACGGGTCTGTGCTAATTAGCGAAGGAGTGCATCGTGAAGAGGGGAATGCAGTTGTTGCCGGAGTCTTCCAAACCCTTTCTGCTGGACGCCATCCACGCTTGGTGTGTGGCGCAAGGCTACTCGCCGTTCATCGTGGTCAAGGTCGACTATCCGGGTGTCGAGGTTCCGCCGGGCTATGATCGCGATGGTCGTATCGTGCTGGACCTTTCGCCGTCGGCAGTGCATGGGTTGCAGATGGTAGA
>DDOU01000163.1:18893-24786 GCA_002341825.1 Candidatus Igneacidithiobacillus taiwanensis
ATGGCGGCGGTGGTAGCGATCTATGCAGCGGAAACCCAGGAGGGAATGGGCTTTCCCGAACCCACCCTGCCCGTCGACCCCGATCCCAAGGCACAGAAGGGGCAGACCACCGAGCCACAACGCCCCAGCCTGCGAGTCGTCAAATGAAGCGCCGATGTCTGCCCCTGCTCGCCGTGCTGGCTTGCTCCCTGGCCACAACCGCTCAGGCAGACATCTATGAGTACACCGACAGTAATGGGGTGATACACCTCACCAATCTGCCCCAACACAAGCAGCAGTACCACTTGGTGATGCGCACCCCGAGGATGCCGACGCAGCTAGCGCGGGCAGATTTCAATCCAGCGGCGCGCAAGTCTCTGCAACCCCTGGTCAAGGCGGCGGCAGCCCAATATGGACTGAGCCCAGCACTGCTCAATGCCGTCATCCGCGTCGAATCCGGCTTCAATCCCGGCGCGGTATCCAGCAAAGGGGCGATGGGGCTGATGCAATTGATGCCCGCCACGGCGAGCCGCTTTGGGGTGCAGGATGCCTTCAGCCCCGAGCAAAACATCCGTGCCGGAGCAGCCTACCTAGCGGAGCTGTTGCATCGTTTCAGCGGCGATTTGCGCTTGGCCCTCGCCGCCTACAATGCCGGTAGTCAGGCGGTAGTGCAGGCGGGCTACCATATTCCGCCCTTCCAGGAGACGCAGAATTACGTGCCCAAGGTCCTGGCCTACTACCAGCATTTTCAGTCCGAAGCTGGCAGCGACGGGCAGAGTAAGGCCTTGGTTCAGACGTCCAATCCGTAACGCTGGATCTTTTTGCTCAGGGTATTGCGGTTGATGCCCAACCACTGGGCAGCATCGCCGCGCCGGCCTTCGCTGTGCTGCAACACCGTCTCCAGCAAGGCGCGCTCGACTTCTTCCATGACCTTGGCATGCAGCTCGCGGGGAGCCTCACCGCCGAGGTCGGCAAAATAGCGCGTCACTTCGGTATGGACGCATTCGCGCAGGCTGGGCATTTGCTCGCGCTCGACCATCAGGGCTGCCTCAGGATGGTGACTTGATATCCGGGCACCGCCTGCAACTCGGGTCCCTGCAAAACAAAATCGACACGGCTCCTAGGGGAGAAACCCTCGGAGGGTTGGATGCCTTTGGGCAAATAGGCACTTGGGGCAAATTGCAGGGTCGCCACGGTCGACCCATAGGCATTACTGAGAACTACTTGAATCTGCGGGTAGGCCTGCACCATACCCGAAGTATTCTCGAGGGTGCCACGAATCACTGCCAGATGATTGGGTAAGGGCGTGACGGTACTATGGCCGATGTGGATTTCTGCATTGGGACCAGGCCAAGGCATGGTCACCCCCAAACGCTGGGCCGACTGCAGCAGAAAACTGCGTACCGGCGCGGCGCTTGCCAGATAGGCGTAACTGCGCGTCCACCACAGCACCTGCACGATCAACACCAAGACCAGGATGAGGATAACGGCCATGAGAAACCAGCGTCCCAGGCCGCCGTTTCGGGGTGGGGAGGAGTCCAGGGATTTGCTCAATGCTGGCCCCGCCACCGGCACTCGAAACACCTCGCCGCAGACACTACACTGCAAAGCCCCCTGATGCGCACGCAGCACGGCAGGGTCTACCGCAAAGGTCGATTCACAACGTGGACATTGGACTTCCATTTTCTTCTCCCACGAAACGTTCGCCCACCAGCAATGACCAACCGTCCCTTCTTTGGGCCGGTCGCAGAGAAAAATAGGGTGCATAAGCGGCCAGCAGCAAGGGCTCCTGCTCCACCAGCAGTCCAGACAGGGCGATCTTCCCGCCCGCCTGCACCCGCCGCGCCAGGCGCGGCGCCAAGTCTACCAGCGGCGCAGCGAGGATATTGGCTACCACGACAGGATACCTTTGCTCTTTCTCGGCCTCGGGGAGGGCAAGGAACAATTGCGACGAAACCCCATTCTGCTCTGCATTCTCACGCGCCACCTCGAGGGCGACGGGGTCGGTATCGACCCCCAGCGCCGTCTTGGCGCCGAGGAGCAGCGCGGCAATGGCGAGGATGCCCGAGCCGCAGCCGTAATCGAGAACGGTCTCGCCGCCCTGAATTGCCTCGCTCAAAAATTCGAGGCAGAGGGCAGTGGTGGCGTGCGAGCCGGTACCGAAGGCACGCCCTGGGTCGAGACGCAGGGTCAGGGCATCGACCGGCGCATCCGCCCAATGCGGCACGACCCAGAGGCGACCAAATTGCTGCGCCGGAAAGGCGGCCTGGGTCTGGGCCACCCAGTCTTGCTCGGCGAGCGCCTCGACTTGGGGCTGGTATTCCAGCCAGGCTTTTTGCGCGAGTAGCGCATCGATGCGCTGCCGTGCCGCCGCCGTGGCGGTAAACAGGGCCTCGCCACGATTCCAAGGCCAGTACTCGCCATCTACAAAGACTGGAGCGGTATCGTCATCTTCGAGCCAGGTGATGGCCTCGGCACCAGCGGCCAGCAAGTCCTCCTCCACTGCCGCGAGGTCGCGACCCGGAACCAGAAGACGCAGCTGCCACCAAGCCGGGTTCATCGTTCGAGCAAGGCCTCCAGGTAGTGGATGGAGACCCCGCCGGCAGCAAACTGGGCGTCGTCGATAACGCGACGATGCAAGGCAATATTGCTCTGGATACCCTCGATATTGATCTCCCGCAGGGCACTGCGCATNNCCGCTGGCGATCAGCTTGCCGATCATGGAGTCGTAGTAGGGCGGCACCCGGTAGCCAGCGTAGACGTGGCTGTCGACACGGATTCCGGGCCCTCCGGGCGGGTGCCAGGCGGTGATCTGCCCCGGCGAGGGCACAAAACGTTCGGGATCCTCGGCATTGAGTCGACATTCGATGGCATGGCCGCGGAACTGCACATCTTCCTGGCGCAGCCAAAGTCGTTCTCCGGCGGCCACGCGAATCTGCGCCTTGACGATGTCGATCCCGGTGATCAATTCCGTTACCGGATGCTCGACCTGCACGCGAGTGTTCATCTCGATGAAGAAGAAGGTACCGGCGTCGTAGAGAAACTCGAAGGTCCCCACGCCACGGTAGCCGATGTCTTTACACGCCTGGACCACGGCAGCGCCCATGGCCTGCCGCTGTTCTGCCGTGATGCCTGGCGCTGGCGCTTCCTCGATGACCTTTTGGTGCCGCCGCTGCACCGAGCAGTCGCGCTCTCCTAGGTGAATGGCATTGCCGAAGCCGTCGCAGAGCACCTGAAACTCGATGTGGCGCGGCGTTTCGAGAAACTTTTCCATGTACAAGGCGGGGTTGCCAAAGGCACGCTCGGCCTCGGCGGTGGTCAACGCGACGGCATTGAGCAGGTGCGCCTCGGTATGCACCACCCGCATCCCGCGCCCACCGCCACCGCCCGCCGCCTTGAGGATGACGGGGTAGCCAATTTCCCGCGCCAAGCGCTGAATTTCGGCGGGGTCTTCCGGGATAGGGCCATCGGAGCCCGGCACACAAGGTACTCCGGCCTTACGCATGGCGGTCTTGGCGGCAATCTTGTCGCCCATCATGCGAATGCTTTCCGGGCGCGGGCCAATAAAGACAAAGCCGCTGCGCTCGACGCGCTCGGCAAAGTCGGCATTCTCGGAAAGGAAGCCAAAACCAGGGTGGATGGCTTCGGCGTCGGTTACCTCGGCCGCGGCAATCACTGCCGGGATGTTCAGGTAGCTTTTGTCCGAAGGCGCGGGCCCAATGCACACCGACTCATCCGCCAGTTTGACATGCATAAGGTCGCGATCGGGCTCGGAATGGACGGCAACGGTACGAATGCCCAACTCGCGGCAGGCCCGCTGTACCCGCAGGGCAATCTCGCCACGATTGGCAATGAGAATCTTGCCAAACATTGCTCAGGACTCGGGGGCAATAATAAAGAGGGGCTCGCCGTACTCGACGGGTTCGCCGTTACCGACGAGGATCTTGAGGATCTTGCCGCTGACGTCGGCCTCGATTTCGTTGAGCAGCTTCATCGCCTCGATGATGCAGAGGGTCTGCCCGGCCTTGACCGTGCTGCCTTCTTCCACGAAGGGTGGCGCCTCGGGAGAGGAAGCGCGGTAGAAGGTGCCGACCATGGGCGATTTGATCATGTAGCCTTCGGGTTGCGCAGGCTCGGCGGCTGGGGCCTCGCTCGCTGGCGCAGCGGCTACCGCAACCGGCTGGGGCGCAGCGGCAGGGAGGGTGTAGTGCTGCTGCACTGGCGCCGGCCGATGGCGGGTGATACGCACCTTGCTCTCGCCTTCGACCACCTCGATCTCGTCGAGGGCGCTCTTTTCGAGCAGGTCGGCCAGACGGCGAATAAATTGAATATCCATGCTGTATTCCTTTGCTTTTCTTCAAACCGAAAGGCGGCGGTGTACCGCCTCCAGGGCGAGAAGGTATCCCTCCGCCCCGAGGCCGGCGATAACGCCCTGCGCCAAATCGGAAAAATAGGAATGACGCCGGAAGGGTTCCCGCGCGTGAATGTTGGAGAGATGCACTTCGATGAAGGGGATGGCGACCGCACTCAAGGCATCGCGCAGGGCGACGCTGGTATGGGTGAAGGCGGCGGGGTTGATGATGATGAAATCCACCCCCTGCTCCGGCGCCGCCTGCACGGTATCGATGAGCACGTGCTCGGCATTGCTCTGTACGCTGCGCAGCTGCCAGCCCCAGCCCCGCGCCCGCTCGGCGAGAGCGGCATCGATCTGTGCGAGACTACGACTGCCGTAGTGCTGCGGCTCCCGGCGCCCCAAAAGATTGAGATTGGGTCCGTGGATTACGAGGATCTGGGCCATGGCGGCAGTTTTGAGGCGGTGGCGTACATGGCCTCAGAGTCTGCCGCAAAGCGAGGCACAAATCCAGAAGCGGCCCGCCTTAGAAGTGGTTTTCGATCAACCAGTCGGAAACGGGTAAGCGGTTGCGCTCCCAGGCATTGTCCTGCCCCTTGCCGATCGCCACCATGTAGCCAATGGCGTGATTTGCCGGCAACCGGATCAAGCGCGCGACGGCATCGAAGTCGAAGCCATCCATGGGGCAGCTGTCGTAGCCGAGGTCCTGAGCCAGGAGCATCAAGGTCATACCCACAATCCCCAAACTGCGCATGGCTTCATCACGCGCCACTTCGGGCTTGCCGCGGTAGTATTCGTCGAGCTTGGGCAATAAAAAGTCCTGTACTGGCTGCGGCGCCGTGGCCCAGTAGCGCTGCGGCTGTTCCTGCCAGGCATCGAGGTCGGCACAGAGAACGAGAAGCAGGGAGGCATCGGTGACCTGGGCCTGCCCCCAGGCTACCTCGCGGATGGCCTGGCGCAGTTGCGGATCCTGCACGTCGACGATGCGCCAATGCTGAATGTTGTAGGCACTGGGGGCAAGGGCGGCATTTTCGAGCAGCTGCTGACGGACCGCGGCAGGCATCTGGTGTTGGGGGTCGAAAGACTTGGCGGCGCGACGGCGTTGAACGGCACTCAGAACATCCATGCGAACTTCTCCTGGGAATGGAACTCCGTCCAATCATACCAACCAGTCTGTACTAAAAGCAAAACTCAGCGGGCGATGGGCTTATAGCGCAGTCGGTGCGGCCGTGCCGCCTCCTCGCCGAGTCGACGGCGCTTGTCTTCCTCGTACTCGCGATAGTTGCCGGTGAAGAACTCGACGTGGGCATCGCCCTCAAAGGCGATGATGTGGGTGGCAATACGATCGAGAAACCAGCGGTCATGAGAGATCACCAACACCGTACCGGCAAACTCGAGGAGGGCATCTTCGAGGGCGCGCAGGGTTTCGACATCCAGATCGTTGGAAGGCTCATCGAGGAGGAGGACATTGCCGCCACTGAGCAGGGTCTTAGCCAAATGCAGGCGACCTCGCTCACCACCGGAGAGTTGTCCCACCAGCTTCTGCTGGTCGGCGCCCTTGAA
>DDOU01000164.1:0-4742 GCA_002341825.1 Candidatus Igneacidithiobacillus taiwanensis
GTGTTTTCACTCATCTCGATCACCCCTCTCAGTTGTCGCCGCCGTGGCTTTCGAGCCAGTCTTCGTAATCTTCACGCTTTTCGTCGATAAAGTCTTCGATGACATCGAACAGATTCTCGTCCATGGTCTCGAGAGACTTGAGCACACCGGTCATCTCCCAGATGGTGTACATCTCAACCGAAGTCTTGAGGGAGACCTCCCAAGCGGTCTCTACGGTCTGCAACGTGCGCACCGGAATAGCCTTGCGAAGTACGCGCAGATCACCTTCGACCTTTTGGATATTTGGACCCCAGTCGGGGAAATGGTCGGGTTGGATCATGTCCGGAGAGAGCTGGTTACCCGTGGTAATGAGCTTGAGCATCACACGGCCAAAGGGACGCAGCACATCCTTGGCGGATTGCATGCCATGACGGATAGAAACCTCCCGCATGATCATGACCAGACCACCTGGAGAATTTTTGAACGGACAGCGCGCAGCGCAAGTCATGCATTGGGCACAGGCCCAGATTTTTTCTTGCATGGCGTCGTAAATCTGCTCCACATTCTCCGTCCACAACAGCTGAACGATCTCCCGCGGGCTGTAGTCGTAAAACTGTGCCGACGGACAGGTGGCGGTACAGATACCGCAGTTGAGACAACCATTGAGTTCGTGATCGTAGCGGAAGTCCGCACGGATCTCGTCGAACATCTCTTTCATTTCAGCGTAAGTCGCCATCTACTCGCTCCTCACTAGCATGGGTAAACCGATATCTGTCTGACCGCCACAGCAATCGTCCGTTCCGATCAAATGAACAGGGTAATGTCGGCCTCGCCAGCAAACTCAAAAAAGGCCGCCGCACCACCCAACTCGATGCCATCGATGAAGTCAGCAGTATCGAACTCGAACAGGTCGACGGTCATCTGGCAGGCAACCATTCGAACTTCGGCCTCAACGCATAGCTCCCGCAACTCCTCCAGGCTAGCAACACCCTTCGCCTTCATTTTGCTCTTCATCATAGAAGTCGCCATGCCTTCCATGCCAGGAAGGACCATCATCAAGGTCGGCATCGGCACCGGCATCGGCATCGCCGGGTTTCCCAAAGGACTGACACGCAGATGACTGAGATCTTTCTTGAGCAATTGCAGGCCGTAGAAGGTAAAAAAGATTTCTACGCTGTAGCCGAGCGCTGCAGCAGTGGAGGCCAAAATGAAGGGTGGGTAGCCCCAATCGAGGGTTCCCTTGGTGGCGACGATCGCCAGTTTTTTCTCATCCATAACTCACTCCTCGTTGGCGCCGAAAGACCGCTTTCGACACCCTGAACCGGCTCAGGCCTTCTGAATGAAGAATACGAATTCTCCACCGGCCTCGGCCTGGTCGAGAAGAGGATTCTTAGTCTGCTTGGAAAATGCCTCAAAGTCCTTGACGGCGCCGGGGTCGGTGGCGACGATCTTGAGAATTTGTCCGGCACTCATCTCTCCCAAAGCCTTTTTGGTGCGCAAAATAGGCAGCGGGCAGTTGAGTCCACGGGCATCCAGCAGCTTGTCTTCTTGTACCATTGCAACCTCCACTCACGAGTCAAACATCAGCCAATGTATCAGGATTTGCCTGTGAAGCAAGGCAAAGATTTTGATTTGATGATTAAGTCGGCATATTTCAGCATATTCTTATATGCGATCCTAGACCAGCGGAAAAGAGCGATTCGCCCAAGCTGAAATCCCCCCGCGGAGATTGTATACCTCCCCAAATCCTTGTGCTGCTGCAAACGCACAGGCCTGAGAGGAGCGACCGCCGCTGAGGCAGTAGAATACCACTGGCTGATTCTTGTCCAGCTCCGCGATACTCATGGGGAGCAGATGCAGCGGCACATGCTTTGCCCCGTGGATCATGCCCCGCGCCACTTCCGCAGGCGAACGCACGTCCACAAGGATAAAATTTCGCCCTTGATCTTGCATCTCTTTGAGCTGATCTGCCGTTATCTCTTTAAAACCGTACATGATTCTCAGTTAACTCCAGTAAATCTACTTCCGAATCATATCATTTTTACCCCGGGCATTTCTAACGAATCTCAGCCACCAAGTCGCATCATAAATATTTTTGAAGAGCGACCTCGGTCGACGGTGAAAAGATGTCGCTCCGGTTTGTCTCGCCAGACGCCCGCGGTGATGGCCGCGGACAACTCTTCGACACTCGCACCTCCACGCAGCAATGGCCGCAATTCCAATCCAGCTTCCTGTCCAAGACAGTACACGAGGCGACCCGTGGCGGTAAGCCGGACGCGATTACAGCTTGCACAAAAATTGTTGCTGAGCGGCGTGATGAAACCAATCCGGCTCCCCGCCCCAGCCAGCGTATACAGCCGCGCTGGCCCTTGGTCGCGGCTACTGGCAACGGGTATGAGCTTACCGACTTTGGCTTCGATCGACGCGCGAGCTGCTTGTGCCGAGAAGAACTCCGTGTCTTGACTCGCTATGCCGGCGCTACCCAGGGGCATTGTTTCGATAAAGCGAATATCGAGGTGACGGGCGAGCGCATACTCTACGAGTTCCGGCAAGCTGTGGGCATTTACTCGACGCAACAAAACCACGTTGAGTTTGATGCGCGGAATGCCCGCCGCACGCGCGCAATCGATACCTTGCAATACACGCTGCAGCCTCCCGCCCCGGGTTACTCGTGCGAACGTTTCGGCGTCTAGTGTATCGAGACTGATATTGATGCTGTTCAAGCCCGCTGCCGCCAGCGGTTCGGCGAGGCGATCCAAAAGATAGCCGTTGGTGCTGAGACTGAGCTTGCCGATTTGGAGCTCGCGCGCGAACTGCACGTAGCGTAACAGTTGGGGGTGAATGAGAGGTTCGCCACCAGTGAAGCGCAGATGCTGCAACCCAAGAGCGTGAAAACTCCGTAAGACGAGCTCAATCTCCTCCGCCCGGAGGTGATCGGCATAGTCAAAGAACGGTGTTCCACTCGCTGGACTGCAATACTGACAGCGAAAATTACAATGCTCAGTTAGGGAGAGACGAAGATAGGTGATGCGCCTGCCAAACTGATCCCACAGCTCCCCAGCCGCCGGTATCGATTGCCCGGCGGCCGTGCTGCAGGAGGTAGCATCATCAGCAGCGCTGTCTGCCATGGTACAGGTTGACCACGTGCTGCGCTTCGACGAAGAACAACCAACGTTCTACGCCCAGACCGAAGACGATAGATACCGCTGCAACGACCGCGGCCCATACGGACCCATCAGCCAGCGCAATCGCTAGAGCGAGAATGGGGATGATCACAGCGAAAATATACATAATCACTTTGATGCCGCGCGCCTTGTCGCGTGGCAAAGTATGGCCAAACTCCTCAGTGAGGAAGGTACCAAAGGTATGACCTTGGTCGAGGATGCGTACGGTAAAGCGATTGAAACCCGTGGCGGTGCGGATCGTCGGGCCTGCTGGCCGGGCAATCCAAAAATAGTAAATTGCCTTGAGTACTGCCACCGCCGCGATCAGCGCAAGAGCGATACCAACGAAAGTACCCGCAGTTCCCCCGGTCGCCACGCGAATGGCCGCTAAAACGGTTGCGCCGATAGCGAGTCCCATGGCATAGAAATTCGTAGGGACGAGGGGCGTGTTCCACTGCCGGATGGTGCGTAACACGGCATAGATCATACCCTGGCAGAAGATGGTAATGAGACCGATAACGCCAGCGATGCTGGCAAGGAACAAACCTACTGGGGCTTCCGGTGCGCCGGTGAAAAAGACCCAGGCCAGATAAGCCAGAGCAAAGGGGTAGAAGGCGACGGCAAAGATGCCCTCGCGCGCCAGCCAAGAGGTGCGCCAGCGCGTAAAGGCTCGCCAAGCATTCTTCGGATTGGCCAGATGCGCCGTCGAAGAAAGCATGCCTATGGTGACAAAGACCAAAGACACCAGCACGGCAACGAGAGTTTGCAGGGGGCTCAGGCCACCGTCGATGTGCAAGTCGTTGACGACAGCGACAAGCGCCATCAATCCGAATCCACCACCCGAGAACAAGGTAAGCAAAATAACCGCTAAAGCTGCATGCATGGAAAAATCCTCAGCGCTCGACGACTCGATTGACCCATTCCTTGACCTTGCCGACCGCCTTCTTTTTCAGACTGTCGGTAGGAATCGGGGCGTGGACCCGGGGCGGCAAATAGTGGTTGGTTGGATCGTAATTGAGTTCCGGCATGAGCTGGTACCCGCCCCGTTCACGAACGGCGCGACTGACGGGACTTTCCGGGTCGTCAAAATCACCAAACATACGGGCATGGGCTGGGCAGGTAAGCACACAGGCAGGCTGCCGCTCTTCTTCCGGAATTTCCATGTCGTAGATGCGATCAATGCACAGGGTGCACTTCTTCATGGTGCCGGAAACCCGATCCAGCTCACGGGCGCCGTAGGGGCAGGCCCAAGAGCAGTAGTTACAGCCCATACATTTGCTCTGGTCGACGAGAACGATGCCGTCTTCCGCACGCTTGTGACTAGCGCCCGTAGGACAGACAGTCACACACTCTGCATTTTCACAGTGCATACAAGACATAGGGAAATTCACTGTCTTGTTGTAGGGGTAATCACCGATTTCGTAATGCCGAATTCGGTTGAACCATACTCCCGAGGGTTTGGCACCGTAGGGATTGTAATCGGTGAGCGGTGCCGTCGTACCACTCGTATTCCATTCTTTGCAGGCCACTGCGCAGGCATGACAGCCTACGCAAGTGTCTAGATCGATGACTAAGCCGAGTCTCATCACGCGCTCCTTG
>DDOU01000164.1:4918-7324 GCA_002341825.1 Candidatus Igneacidithiobacillus taiwanensis
TCCCTGCTTGGGGGGCAGCAATTCAGAGATCAGATGGTTCATCAGAAATCCGCGAGTCGCCTCAGCGGCATCGGGCTTCAGACCCCAGGCACCCGACTGCTTGCCAATGGCATTCCAGGTCCAGACGGTATCTTCCTGGCAGCCTTCGATCAACTTTACCTGCACGCGGATCTTGCCATTATGGCTCTCGACCCAAACCCAACTTTTATCCTTGATGCCCATCTGCTCGCCGCGTTGACGATTCATGTACAGATAATTCTGCGCAATGATTTGTCGCAACCAGGCATTCTGACTATCCCAGGAGTGGTACATCATCATCGGCCGCTGGTTGACGGCGAAGAAGGGATATTCCTTTTTATCGATACGCTGCTGCTCCAATGGCTCGTAGAAATCCGGCAGCGGGTCGAAGTATGTCGCCAGGCGTTCACGGTCGACGGGATCCTTGGGACAGGGTCCATCGTAGAGCCCCTGCCCGGCGAGACGAAACCGCTGGAAAGTCTCGGAATAGAGCTCGATGATGATGGGATCCGCCGTCGGATTAAAGCCAATTCGCTGCGCCAATTCGAGATACTCTTTGTTGGCGAAGCGATAAAAGCGCATCGACTTGGGCAGGTGATACTGGAAAAAGCCTTGGTTCTCGATGTAGCGCTCCCACTGATTGGGATTGGGCTCACCGCGCAGATGGGTTTCGCCATCCTTACCTCGCCAACCGGCCAGGAAACCGATCCCTGGAGCCCGCTCAAAGTTGGCGATGAAGTCCTTGTAGCCGCTGAACTTGGGCGTGCCATCTTCCTTGGTGAAGGCAGGGAACTTGAGCCGTCCGGCCAACTCCACCATCACATCCTGCCACGGCCGCACGTTACGATCGGGCTTGAGGATTGGGTGGCGGATGGAGTCACAAATGGCGTCTGGCTCGGAGATCGGGCGATCGAGCAAGGAAATGGAGTCGTAACGCTCGAGGTAGGTGGTATCCGGCAAGATCAGGTCACCAAAATTCACCATTTCCGAATGGAAGGCATCGACGACCACCAGGAAGGGGATCTTGTACTCTCCGTTCTCGTCCTTGGCCTTGAGCATTTCCTGCACATTGGCCGTGTTCATGGTGGAGTTCCAACTCATGTTGGCCATGAAGAAGATCAGCGTATCGATGCCATAGGGATCCTTGTTCACTGCGTTGGTGATCACCATGTGCATCAGCCCATGGTTGGCAATGGGCGCTTCCCAGGAGTAGGCCTTGTCGATACGCTTTGGGCGCCCTTCCTCGTCAATTACCAAGTCCTCGGGGGCCGTTGGAAAGCCCAGAGGCAGAGACTTCAAAGGAGTATTCGGCGCACTGTGCTGGGCGGGCTTGTTTGGCGGCGGCACCGGTTTCGGGTAAGGAGCCTTGGCGCGGAAACCGCCGGGGCAATCGATGGTGCCAAGAAGGATCTGCAGCAAATGAATAGCCCGCGCCGCCTGCATACCGTTGGAATGCGCGGAGATGCCGCGCATGGCGTGCATCGACACCGGCCGACCGATAAACTTGTCGTGCTTGCGCCCTGCCCAATCGGTCCACTCCGCCTCGATTTCGATGCTCTCCTTGAAGGCGACGTGCGCCATTTCCAAGGCTAGCCGCTCGATGGTCTCGGCGGGGATGCCAGTTATTTTACTCGCGCTGGCGGGACTGTAGCGTTCATCGAGATAGCGCTCGGCAAGAATCGACATGATGGTGCGCACCGGACGCCCGTCTGGAGTCTGGAATTCGCCAAAGAGGGCGGCCTTGACCCCTGGCTCCATGCCATTGACGAAGGCTTCTTTTTCGAGATCCCAGACCAAGGGATGGCCTTCAGCATCGCGCCAGATCAGGCCATCGCCCTTCTGCCCTGGGGTCTGCACCACGAGGAAGGGAGCATTGGTGTAGCGCAGCAAAAATTCCCAATCGAACTGCTCGTGCTGCAGCAGCACATGCACCATGGCGAGGGCGAACAGGCCATCGGTACCAGGGCGGATGGGCACCCACTCGTCGGCGATGGCTTGGTATCCCGTACGCGCCGGATTGATACCCACAAACTTGCCACCATTGCGCTTGAGCTTTTCGAGGCCGATTTTCATGGGGTTGGACGAGTGGTCCTCGGCGACCCCCCAAAGCATGAAATATTTGGTACGATCCCAATCGGGGTCACCAAACTCCCAGAACGCATGGCCGAGCATGTACAGACCGGCGGTGGCCATGTTCACGGAGCAGAAACCGCCATGGGCCGACCAGTTGAGGGTACCGAACTGCTGTGCCCAGAGACCAGTGAGGGCCTGCATCTGATCGCGCCCGGTAAAAAAGGCCAACTTGTTGGGATCGGTAGCGCGGATGTGCGCGAGCCGCTTGGTCAGGGTCTCGATCGCCTCGTCCCAGGAAATCTCTTCGAATTCGCC
>DDOU01000164.1:7413-14375 GCA_002341825.1 Candidatus Igneacidithiobacillus taiwanensis
GTGATTGCGGTTGCCTTGGATGAAGCGCACCTTGTTGTCTTCGACGGTAACCTTGATACCGCAGCGACAGGCGCACATGTAGCAGGTGCTGTATTTGATCTCCTGCTTCTTGTGATCCTCGAATTCCATGACCGTTGCCATCGCCAGACCTCTCTATAAAAGACAATACGCCCATCGGGAAGGCAGAGGGCAGATGGTGGCCGAGCTCGGGTGATAAAGCAACTCAGGTTTTTTGATTTTGTAATAAGAGCGACTTATTTGCCTACCACAGGCAAAGCGGATAAGTTCATCAGGTACAGACCCGTGTGGAGATCCGAAATGAACCGTAGTGACTTCAAGGAACATACGCGCATTACCGTCACTTGGAAAGACAAGGAAGGCAAGCTGCGTCCCGGCAATTTCTACGTCTATGCCCTGCTGAAGGATGCCATGATCGTCCGTGCCACGGACAAAGACGGCCTGCTGCGCAAGCTACCCTTCAGTGATGTGCTACGCATCGTCAAGTGCCAGGAAGTTGCCCCTCAGGACCGCTACATGATCCCGGAAGAAGTCTTGAAAGAGAGCAACTGGAAGGACCGCGACGTAATGGTGCGCTACAGCTCCTCACCGAACCGCGGCAAGTAAACGGACCACATCTAGCTTGGCAACGGCGTCCTCTGGGGCGCCGTTGTCGTATCAGTCTTTTGACTTACCGTTGCCATATGCCCGATTTCCCACCCTCTTTGCGTAAGAGCTGGATTTCGCCGATCTCCATTCCGCGGTCGACTGCCTTGCACATGTCGTAGATGGTAAGCAGAGCGATCGTCACCGCGGTGAGCGCTTCCATTTCGACGCCAGTCTGCCCCTGACAAAGCACCTCAGCCTGACAACGTACCTGGCTGGCCTCAGCCTCCAGGAAAAATTCGATGTTCACTCCGGTGAGGGAGAGCGGGTGTGCCAAAGGGATCAGATCGGCGGTCTTCTTGCTGGCCTGAATGGCAGCGATACGCGCCACGGCGAGCACGTCACCTTTGTGTAGGGTACCGGAGCGTATACGCTCGAAGGTGGCTGGCTCCATACGAATGCTTCCAGAGGCCAAGGCTCGCCGCGCGGTGCTGGCTTTGTCGCCCACCTCGACCATCCGTGCCTCTCCTTGGGAGTTGAAATGGCTAAGCTGCACTTCATCATTCAAGATTTTGGCACTCCTTTTGCTTGGGAAGGATAGAGTTTACTCTTTCATCGGTACCTATGCGTATATTGCGTTTGTCGTTTCCCCTCTGCCTCGCCCTTTTTCTCTATCCGATACTCGGGATGGCGAGTTTGCGCTTTCTGCTGCCACCGGTAAGCAGTCCGACGGTGATGTATGCGGCATTCCAGCCCCTGACTGCCGAACTGGAAAAAACGCTCGGGGAATCTATCGAACTTAGCTTCAGTGCCGACCTGCATCAATTCTACCTAAAGGCAGCAGAAAAACGAGCACAAATCGTCTTGCTCTGCCCTATTGCCTATCTGAAGGTGGCGCACCAGAGCCCCTACGTTCCTCTGGTTGGTCTCACTCCTCCGCCCCTCGGTGACTACAGTGTCATCGTCGTACGACGCGATAGCAGCATCCATAACGTGTTACAGCTGCGCGGAAAATCCTTTGTGCTTGGGAATCCTTCCTGCGCAGCCTCGGCTTTGGTTCCCCTGTCGCTCCTCAACGCAGTGGGTATTTCGCCAAAACAACTGAGCGAATTGCACCAGGGTGGCACCGACGGTAATGCCCTGATGGATGTGGCGGCGCGTTTCTACGACGCCACGGCAGTCGCAGAAAATGTCGCGGCACCGTACCTGCGTGCCGGAACCCTGCGCGTGATCGCGCGTAGCTCTGTCGGACCTGGCGATCTCATCGCCGCATCGATGGAGGTACCCGCCGAGCAGCGCGCCGATCTACGGCGTGCTCTACTACAGATGGCGCACAGTGCCCCTGCCGCAATGACGGCCATTCGTCCTCTAGCCACGGGATTCACTGCGGTTCCCGCCGGTACCTATGCCCCACTGCGCAGCCTCTATGCGGACTTGTACGGGGTAACATTGACTCCGCTTGTAGAGCGCCCGCGCTGGCGACTGGGTATCCCGCCAGCCTTTTCGCCGCTAGCGGCGGCGCACGTTTTTGAACCGCTACGTGCCGCTTTGGAACAGGCGACCGGCAAAGCAATCGAGATTTCCGTGGCCAACAATGAGCGTGACTATCTTCATCAGATACGTATCGGCTACTATCAGTTTGCCCTGATGAGTCCGCTCATGTTTGCGGCATTGCACGGCGTGGCTCATCCCCTCGCGACGCTAGTCACTGACGCCAATACTGCCGGGTTGGCGCTGGTGCGCGTTGCCGGTAACACACCCACGTATGGTAGCCTTCGCGTCGCCTTCGGCAGCCCCTATTGTAGCGCCAAACAACTACTGGCCGATAAGGTGCGCGAGCAGGCGGGGCAACGTCAACTCCACTGGTGGCCGGTCGGATCGGAGCGGGCGGTTTTCTCCGCCCTGGGTCAGGGTAAGGCGATGTGGGGCATTGTTCGTGCGGCTTCGGTGGACAATCTTGCTGCATCTATGCCAGGAACTTTCGAGATCATCGCGCGTGCGGGTCCAGCGCCGGCCTGGCACCTCGTGACCAGTAACGCCATTTCGTCACCGGTACGAGAGAAAATTCGCAACAATCTCGCTACAATTCCCGCACAGGCTCTCGTAGCCGCAGGATTTGCAGGAATTCAACCAACTCCATGATGGCTTCACCTCTCTTGTAGAGCACGCAGTGATCCCTACTATACCGCGACTCTGGCAGCGGCTGACTTGGCGCAGTAAAAGCATGGCGCTGGTGGTGTTACTGATTGCCATGATCTATCTCTTGATCGCCGCGTTCCTGTACACCTCGGTACGCGAGGACTTGAGTAGCCAGGTAGAAACAGAGACACGACATCTCACGGAGAGTATCGCCCTATCTGCGGCGAATCCTCTGCTGCTCAAGGATGCTGGGCAGCTCGCACAACTGACACACAAACCCAACTCGCTGGTTTCGGGAATCCTGATCGTTGGTCGCAACAATACCATTCTTGCAAGCGACCAGCTTGCCGAGGTAGGCACCCATTTGACCGCTGACGCGCTGCAGAAAATCAGCAAACAATATACCTATTCGGCTCCCATCGTCGCGGGAACCCAGCGCTTGGGTACCGTCTGGCTGCGGAGCAACGCGAAAGAAATCAATGCAGTCATCGCCAAAAAGCTAGAGCACACCACGAGTCGCTTGCTTTTTCTTGGTATCAGCACCGCGGTGATCGGCCTGATTGGTGCATACTTGGTCAGTCTCGCCATCACTCGGCCTGTTTCGCGCCTGCGTCGGGAAATGGAGTTCATGGAGCGTCAGCTTGGCATCCAGAATGAACCACCGTCGACAGAACCCGATGATTATCACGATGAATTGCATCATCTCGAATTGGCATTTCGTTCCTTGGCCACCCGTCTGCACGAGCATTTGTTGGAGCTGCGCAAACTCCACCAGCGGCAGCAAGCGATGCAGTGCATGGTTACCATTGGTCAGATGTCGTCGCAAGTTGCCCACGAGATCCGCAATGCGTTGTCTTCGGTGCGCGGTGCCGCCCGTTACTTGGTGCGCTATGACGATCGCGACAATCGCGAGGAATTTCTGCGTATCATTGAAGAGGAAGTACAGCGTCTTTATGACATGACCCAAGGTTTTCTCGATTTTGGCCGCAGCTATGACGCCAAGCTAGAAAATCAAGAACTCTGTTTGTTTCTGCAACGTTGTTTGCAACGACATCAGTCGGATTTCGATGCACGGTCCATTGCGGTCCACCTCAATTGCCAGGCGCCGATACATGCCAATTTTGATGCCTCGTTGCTGGCGCAGGCAATGAGCAATCTCTTACTCAATGCCTGCGATGCAGTACCCAACCCGGGAGGCAAGATAGTGGTTACCGCCGAACCCAACGTCGAGGGCATACAAATTCGCGTGCAGGACAACGGCCCGGGGGTTCCAGAAGAGCGGCGCAGCGAAATTTTCAAACCTTACGTGACCAGCAAGACCAAAGGTAGTGGACTTGGACTAGCGGTTGTCGCCAAAATCATGATGGTGCATGAGGGGAGCGTCGAACTAGTGCAGACATCGGACGCGGGCGCTTGTTTTGTTCTTTCCCTGCCCCTACGCGCCGAGAAGCCACCGATACTGGAAAACGAGAGCTGAGGAGTCGCATGGATACAATGATTCTGGTAGTCGAGGACGAGCGTAATCTTCGTCGCGTCCTGGCGGCCATATTGCGCGCCGAAGGGTTTTCCGTGCTGGAGGCAGAGTCGGCAGAGGAAGCGCTGGAACTCCTACAAAACAACACGCCCTCCCTGATTTTAAGCGATCAGCGCCTCCCCGGCATGCCAGGAATAGAGCTTTTGCGTCGGGTCAAGGCTACCTATCCGGCCATTCCCGTCATCATCAGCACCGCCTATGGCGAAATCGATCAGGCGGTCGAGGTGATCAAGGCTGGCGCCGAACATTATCTGACCAAGCCTGTGGACGAGGGAGAGCTGCTGGCTCTAATTCGACAAGTCCTCGAACGCGGTGGACGCCATCTTCCACCACCGCGCCAGATACCGCGCCGGCACGGACTGATTGGGGTAAGTCGCGCCATCACCCAGCTATTGGAGATCATCGACCTCGTCGCACCGGCCCCGTCCAATGTACTGATTACCGGTGAATCCGGCACCGGCAAAGAACTGGTGGCGCGCGCCCTACACAACGCCTCCGGACGGCGAGATCAACCATTCGTAGCCTTCAATTGCGGGGCCATTCCCCTCGATTTGGTCGAGAGCGAGATCTTTGGTTACGAGCGCGGTGCCTTCACCGGCGCCATCCGCAGTCAGGCCGGCAAATTGGAAACCGCCGCCGGCGGGACATTGTTCCTCGACGAAGTTGGTGACATGCCACTGCCCATGCAGGTAAAACTCTTGCGGGCGCTGCAGGAACGCGAGTTCAGTCGTCTCGGCACCCATCAGCCGATTCGATTACAAGCACGGATCGTTGCTGCCACGCATATCGACCTCAAGCAAGCGATTCAAGACGGACGCTTCCGTGAGGATCTCTACTATCGCCTCAATGTTATCCCGCTGCACATCCCGCCACTGCGTGAGCGCCGCGCCGACATCGCCCCACTGGTGGAGCACTTTTTGGAGAAAATTTGCCACGAGATTGGCCGCAGCAAAGTAGAGATCGATCGTGATGCCCTGAGCTGTCTGGAGCGCTACTCCTGGCCCGGAAACATTCGTCAACTCGAAAATCTTTTGGAGCGGACGGTAGTGCTCACCCGGCAGAATAGTATCGGTCGACAAGATCTGCCACAGGAACTGCGTGACTGTACTGCGGGCGTGGAAGGTAGCAGCGTCAGCCCCTTCGACCTGCCAGCCATAGAGCGTCAGACCGTGCTCAGCGCGCTGGAGAAGACGCGATTCAATCAAAGTCAGGCCGCCCTATTACTCGGCATTAGCCGTAAACAGCTGCGCACAAAAATGAAGAACATGGGGCTGCTGGCGGATCAAGGACCAGAAGATGATGGTCCGGATGGCGAATAGGGGGGCTTGTGCCTTTCGGCACAATCGCCTTGCCGTTGCGGATCGAAACGAGCTTTCCAAGGCGCAGCGCGGTTGCTGACCCAGCCCAGCAATCTAGTCGAGATCAATACACATCTATCTGAATAACTTCATTATTTATTCAACATCTCTGGAATGGCAGGTCTTTCCCACCACATTGAAAAGTGGGTAAAGGTGGGATTTCTAACCTGGCACGGAAACTGCTCTAAAAGATAGCACCGGGTAAGAGCCCGGAACGCACCACAGGAGTCGTTATGGAAGCTTTCAGACGCATACGCGCAGGCATTCTAATGGGTTTGGCTGGCGCCCTGTATTTTACCGCCAGCGCCACCTGGGCTGCCCCAGCGGTCAACAACATTGAGGCGGGTCGTGCTCTGGCTTTTGATCGAGCCAAGGGGAATTGCCTCGCTTGTCACGCCCTGCCCGGCGGCAGTCAGGCGGGTGATGTCGGCCCGGCCTTGCCGATGAAAGGGGTCACTTTCCAACAAATGTTCCAGACCAAAGAAAAACTTGTCGCTTTTCTATCGGATCCGGAAAAACTTTTCCCCTACGCCAACATGCCGGAGTTTGGGAAAAACAAAGTGTTGACCCAGCAAGAACTGGAGCAAATTGCCGATTACCTTTGGTCACTGAAATAACTCATCCGTCAAGGAGCAAATACATGAAGCAGATGCAACGTAGACAATTTCTCGGTACCGGTATGACTGCCGCCGCCGTGGCCGCAGTCGCTGGCACCGGTCTTCTTCGCGCGGGCAATGCCCTTGCGGACAACGTAGCTGGCTGGCCCGCCAAGGCATTTGATGCAAAAGAGCTCGACGCAGCGATGACCGACTCCGTTGGCAAGACGAGTGTTCCCGTGTCGCCCAAGGTCACCCTGAAGGCGCCAACCATTGCGGAAAATGGCGGTGCAGTTCCAGTGACGATCGAGGTGGACTCACCGATGACTGCCGATGACTACATTGCTACGGTATGGCTCTTCGTTGACCACAACCCTACTCCCCTTGCCAGTCAATTCAATTTTACCCCCGCTTGCGGCAAGGCCTATATTCAAGAACGCATCAAAATGGCGAAAACCGATAATGTGCGCGTCATTGCCAAAACCAATAAAGGCGAGCTAATGGCTTCGGCACCACGAGAAGTCAAAGTGACCATTGGCGGTTGTGGCGGCTAACCTTTCTCTCTCATCCATTTTAACGAGGAGTACATACTATGGCAGAAGCACTAGGCAACCCGATGATTCGCATGCCCGGTAGTGCAAAAAAAGGAGAGATCATCGAGGTTCGCTCCCTGATCATGAATCCAATGACCACTGGGCTGGCCAAAGACAAGAAAACCGGCAAGCTGATTCC
>DDOU01000078.1:0-1451 GCA_002341825.1 Candidatus Igneacidithiobacillus taiwanensis
CTCGCGGGTCCGCTCGCCAACGCCAGCAAAGACCGAGTAGCCGGTATGCTCGGTAGCGATGTTGCGGATCAGCTCCATCATCAACACCGTCTTACCCACGCCAGCGCCACCGAAAAGACCGACCTTGCCGCCTTTGGCAAAGGGACAGATCAAGTCGACGACCTTGATGCCGGTTTCCAGCACCTCGGTGCTTGCCGCCAGCTCTTCAAAGGCGGGAGCGGGACGATGGATGGCCTTGCGCTCGTCGCACTGTACGGCGCCCTTGCCATCAACGGGATGACCGAGCACATCCATGATTCGACCGAGGGTGCCATGACCAACGGGGACGCTGATGGGGGCCCCCGTACGACGCACCGCTAGGCCGCGCTTGAGGCCTTCGCTGGAACCCATGGCAATGCCGCGGGCCACCCCATCCCCTAGCTGGCTCTGAATCTCGATGGTCAGATGATGATCGTCTACCACCACCGCTTCCATGACTTCGGGCACCTGTCCCCGGGGAAAGGCCACGTCGATGACCGGCCCAATCACTTGGACGATATGGCCTACCGCCTGCTCTGCCGCTTGTGCTTCGCTCATGCTCTGCTTCCTCAATAAATCCAAAAAATTACACCGCCGAGGCGCCAGCACTGATCTCCGCAATTTCCTGCGTGATCGCTGCCTGACGCGCCTTGTTGTAGGCCAGCTGCAACTCGCCCACCAGCCGCTTCGCGTTGTCCGAGGCGTTTTTCATGGCCACCATACGCGCACTCTGTTCGCAGGCCAAATGCTCGATGACCGCCTGATAGATGATCGACTCGACATAGCGCTGCAGGAGATGATCGAGCACCGGGCGTGCTTCCGGTTCGTAAATATAGTCCCAACGCTCGGCCGCGACCGTCCGCTGCTCCGGTTTCTTGACCGGCAAGACCTGCTCCAGGCTCGCGCGTTGTAGCATGGTGTTGACGAAGCGCGAAGAGACCAAGTAGAGGGCGTCGATTTCGCCACTGCGGTAGGCTTCGGTCATGACGCGGATGGGACCAATCATGTCGGCAAGGGCAGGACGATCGCCCAAGCCGGTGAGTTCGGCACTGAGCTGGGCACCATGACGACGTAAAAAGCCCACCCCCTTGTTACCGATGGCCGCTACCCGAACCTCTACGCCTTTACTTTCAAGTTCGTGCATCTGCTGCACGATAATACGCAGGACATTGACGTTGAGCGCGCCGCACAGACCGCGATCGGAACTAACCAGGAGAAAACCCACCCGCTTGATGGGACGCTCTTGCAAAAAAGGATGCGCGTATTCCGGGTGTGCCTGCGCCACATGGGCCAGCACCTCCCGAATCTTGTCGGCATAGGGACGCGAGGCGACCATGCGCTCCTGGGCGCGGCGCATTTTGCTCGCCGCGACCATCTCCATGGCCTTGGTGATCTTGCGCGTGTTTTTGACGCTCTTGATCTGGGCGTTGATT
>DDOU01000078.1:1461-5890 GCA_002341825.1 Candidatus Igneacidithiobacillus taiwanensis
AGCTTGCGGTGGACTTGAACTGCTGCAAGGCCGCCTCTAGCTCGCTCTTGATCTCATCCGTCAATGCCTTTTTCTCCTCGAGGGCATCGACCGTTGCCTGATGATTGGAGTGCATGTAGGCGAGCAAGGCCTTTTCGAAGGAGCGGACCTTGCTTACCTCGACGTCATCGAGGGCACCGGCACTGGCGGCGAAAAGAGAGATCGACTGCTCGGCTACTGACATCGGCGCGTACTGATCCTGCTTGAGGAGTTCGGTAACGCGCTTGCCGCGCTCGATCTGCTTGCGGGTGATTTCGTCGAGATCGGAAGCAAACTGCGCGAAAGCGGCGAGCTCGCGGTACTGGGCGAGATCGAGACGAATACCACCACCGAGCTTTTTGATGACCTTGGTTTGGGCTGCACCACCAACGCGCGACACCGAAAGGCCAGCGTTGATGGCCGGGCGAATACCGGCATTGAACAGGTCCGACTCCAGGTAAATCTGCCCGTCGGTAATGGAAATCACGTTGGTAGGCACGAAGGCCGACACGTCACCCGCCTGGGTTTCGATGATCGGCAGTGCGGTTAGCGAACCCGTCTTGCCCTGCACTGCACCATTGGTCTTTGCCGCAACGAAGTCGGCATTCACCCGCGCCGCGCGCTCGAGAAGACGGGAATGGAGATAGAACACGTCGCCTGGGTACGCTTCGCGGCCCGGCGGACGGCGCAGCAGGAGGGAAATCTGCCGATAGGCCCAGGCCTGCTTGGAAAGATCGTCATAGATGATCAGGGCATCCATGCCGCGATCGCGGAAGTACTCACCCATAGTGCAGCCGGCGTAGGGCGCCAAGTACTGCATGGCAGCCGACTCGGAAGCGTTGGCGGCCACAACGATGGTGTACTCCAGCGCGCCGTACTCCTCGAGGGTGCGAACCACGTTGGCAACGGTGGAGGCCTTTTGGCCTACCGCTACATATATGCAGTACACATCCTTGCCCTTCTGATTGAGGATGGCATCGACGGCGACCGCTGTCTTGCCGGTTTGCCGATCACCAATGATCAGTTCGCGCTGGCCGCGTCCGATCGGCACCATGGCGTCGATGGCCTTGATACCCGTCTGCATGGGCTCGTCAACGCTTTGGCGATCGATAACGCCGGGCGCAATCTTTTCGAGGACGTCAAATTCCTTGGCGTCGATGGGTCCTTTGCCATCCACTGGCTGCCCGAGGGAGTTGACCACTCTTCCGAGAAGCTCCTTGCCGATGGGAACCTGCATCACCTTGCCGGTGCACTTGACGATGTTGCCCTCTTCGAGGCCAGAGAATTCCCCGAGCACCACGGCGCCGACATTGTCGCGCTCGAGGTTCATGGCCAGGGCATACTTGCCGCCCGGCAGCTCCAGCATTTCGCCGTACATCACGTCTTCTAGACCATGAATACGAAGAATACCGTCGCTAAGACTAGTGATTGTGCCTTGCGAGCGGGTTTCGACCCGCCCTTCGAAACCTGCTATCCGCGCGCGGATCAGGTCACTGATTTCCGAGGGATTCAGTTGTTGCATGCCATTACCTCAATTCAATTGCGAAGATTTTGCGCCAGCTGCTGAAGCTGACCGCGCACGGATGCATCTATGGATTCGTCGCCGGCCTGAATCAACAGGCCACCGAGCAGCTCGGGATCGATTTCTTCCCGCAGGGTAATGCGCATGCCGGGGTGGCGTCGCTCCATGGCCGCCACCACCGCCGCCTTCTGCGCGTCATCGAGAGCGAAGGCGCTGGTGACGAGAACGTCGAGCTCGCCTTTGGCACGACGCAGGGCGTCACGGAAAAGGTTGGCGATCTCGCGAGCAAGCAACCAGCGATCGTTGCGAATGAGCAGCTCGACAAACCGACCCCAAGCCTCACCATCCACGGCGACATCGATCCCGCGCAACAGATGGACTTTATCGGCATCGGAGCGTTCGGGATCGGCGAGAAAGGAGCGCGCGTCAGCGTTGTCCACCCAAGACGCCAAGGCCTGCAAGGCATCGTCCCAAGCGCTGGTCACCGCGCCGGCGGCGGCCATCTCGAAAAGGGCCTCCGCGTACGGGCGCGCCAGGGTATTGAAATCGGACATCGCGGCCTCCGTTAGAGTTGGGCAACCATGCGATCGACGATGTCGCGGTGGTTGTCGGCGTTGATTTCCCGATGCAGGATCTGCTGCGATCCATCGATCACCAGACGCACCACCTCACCACGCAATTGCTCGCGAGCCCGATTGCCTTCGACCTCGATCTCTGCCCGCGCCGCAGCGATGATGCGATCCGCCTCTTCCCGCGCCTTGGCCTGCGCCTCCTCGCGCATCTCGATGCTCCGGCGTTCGGCCATGGCGATGATCTCGCTGGCCTTTTCCTTTGCTTCGCGAAGGATCTCGGTCGCCCGCTTCTGCGCCAGATCGAGCTCCTCCTGACCGCGCTCGGCAGCAGCGAGACCGTCGGCAATCTTTGCCGAGCGCTCATCCATCATCCGCCGCAGCGGACCATACAAATAGCGATAGAGCAGGAGCACCAGGATCACGAAAGTGATCAGCTGGATGATCAAAGTCCCGTTGATACTTACTGGATTCATGTCGTCCTCTCTTGCACGAGGGCCAGCTCAGCCAGCCCGACGCATTAGCCCAGGAAGGGGTTAGCGAAGAGGAACCAGAAACCGAAGGCGAGAATGATGAAGGGGAAAGATTCCATCAAACCGGCAAAGATGAAGGTATTGACCAGCAACTGTGGGCGCATTTCCGGCTGCCGGGTGATGCCCTCGATGGTCTTGGAGGTGATGAGACCCCAGCCAATGGCAGAACCGAGGCCGGCGGCACCAAAGATGATGCCCACCGCGATGGCCGTTGCTGCAACGATGATGGTATGTGCGTCCATGTCGATACTCCTCAAGAGGTAAATGAAAGGGAAATCAGTGTTCTTGCATATTGGCCATGCCGAGGTAGACGACCGTCAGCACGGTGAAGATGAAGGCCTGCAGCATGATGATCAGAGACTCGAAGCCCGACCAGACCACCCCGAGAATCATGTTCCCCCACCAAGGCAAGAGCGCCAGGAGCAAAAAGACTAGCTCACCGGCAAACATGTTACCGAAGAGTCGCAGTGCCAAGCTCAGGGGTTTGGTGATCTCTTCGATCAAGGTCATCACGATATTGACGGGCATCAAGTACTTGCCAAAAGGGTGGGTCAGGTAGGTTTTGAAGTAGGCAAAGCCTTTTACGCGCAAGCTGGTGAAAATGGTCAACCCGAATACCGTCAGTGCCACCGCAAAAGTGGTGTTGAGGTTGACGGTAGGCGTGATACGAAAATGCTCGATACCGAACCAAGCAGCGACCGCCCCCGGCAGATAAGCAGGGATCAAGTCCATGCTATTCATGAGTAGGATCCAGAGAAAGACTGTCAGGGCGACGGGGGCGATCAGCGGATCCCGGACCGGAAAGCTGTCGGAAACGAGTTTGTCGATGAACTCTACAACTCCTTCCAGCCATGCCTGCATGCCGGCAGGGGCACCAGACTGCAGCCGACTACCGACGACCATGGCAGTGATCACCAGAATCGCTGCCATGACCCAACCCATAAGGATAGTATCGAGATCGAAGGTCCAGAAACCCTGACCAACGGTCCAGTTGGTCAAGTGGTGGGCGATGTCGCCAGATGCCACGTTTCATCTCCTTTTCCTGCTGCGTTCCCGCAGCATGAAGCCTAAGTACACGAAATGTGCGAGCAAGAGCCCGATAACGAGGCCGAGAACCGGCAAACGCAACCAAGCAATCGCCACCAACAGCGCAACGATGGTGAAGACCCAGCGCTGCAACACCGCTCCACCCAAGCGCCTGGTAGCAGCCGCAGGTACAGCGGGGAGCGCCAGCAGGCGACTTCCCAAGATGAGCATGTTCATGACGCTCAATATGGCGGCGTAGAGCACCGCCCATCCCTCCCGCTGGTTCCACCGCCAAGCAAGCACGGCGGCAACGAGTAGGGAGGACAGCAGCACCCACGCGGCAACCCGGCCCACATACGCGGAGATTGCCCAGGAGGCCATTGTTGCGGGTTTTTCTTGCATCGGCCTCACCGCAAATTGGCAGGGAGTCTAAACAGGCACTCGGGCAAGGTCAAGAGTCCGCGGCGGGTTCGTCAAGCAGCCCGAGGCGCTGCCACAAGGTGTCGGCTTCGGCAGCAGTACGCCAACGAATGCAAAGCTCTCCCGTCTCGCCTTGGCGGCGCAGACGGACCGCAAGACCGAGGATCTGCTCGACCTGCCGCTGCAAAGCAGCTTGTTCGACATCCTTGGCTGCCGGTCGCGGCGCCGTTTCCGCATTGAGGCGCTGCACCAGACGTTCGGTTTGCCGCACGTTGAGACCGCCAGCGACGATATCCGCCGCGGCCCGCCGCTGCAGTGCGGGCGGTAAGGGGAGCAAGGCC
>DDOU01000181.1:0-320 GCA_002341825.1 Candidatus Igneacidithiobacillus taiwanensis
GCGCCGTGTGGGGTGATTTCCTTCTTCCAAAAGGGCGCCGAGGTCTTGAGCACGTCGATGAGATACCGGCAGGCATCGAAGGCGGCGGCGCGATGTCGGGACCACACCGCCACCAGGACGATGGGATCTTGCGGCTGTAGGCGCCCGTAGCGATGAATGATGAGGCTGTCGAGAATCGCGAAGCGCCGCCCCGCCTCCCGGGCCACCCGCTCGAGCTCGCGCTCGGTCATTCCCGGATAATGCTCGATTTCCATGGCCAAAATATCGGCGGCGTCGCTGTAGTCGCGCACGGTACCCAGAAAACTCACCACGGCACCCGC
>DDOU01000181.1:364-12781 GCA_002341825.1 Candidatus Igneacidithiobacillus taiwanensis
GGCTTTACCCCCCGGTAACCGGCGGGAAGAAGGCGATTTCGTCGCCATCCACCACCGGCTCCTGCAAGTGCACATGGACCTGATTGCGCGCTGCCAGCAGGTGCGAACCCGCTAGGGAGACCCCCGTGCGGGCCTCCACTTGCGCGAGAATTTCCGCGACGGTAACCGGGGTGGTCGACGCTGCGAGTTCGAGCTCCCCGAGCCCCAGGCGCTCGCGCACGCTGGCGAAGAACTTGACGTGAATCATCGGCACGCGCACCCTTTGCAATCCATCGAATGATGGTAGACGTTGCCTTCCAGCCTTGCAAGACGGGGTCTGCAAATGTTTGTCGCCTATCTGCTCTTCCTCGCCGAGACCGGTACTTTGCTGCTTGCCAGTTTCTTTCTGCTTGCGGGATTTTCTGTTTGGCGCAAGCGCAGTAAGGGTTCCCAATTGGAGATCGTCGACCTCGGTCAGCGCTACGAAGAGCGTGCAACGCAATTGCTGCGCGCCCGACTCCCCAAAAAAGCCGCCAAGCAACTGATCAAAAAGCGCAAAAAATCGCGACAGGAAGCGGAGCAGCAGGCAGACCGGGGCTGCCTGTACGTCATCGATTTCAAGGGTGACTTGCGTGCCTCGGCGGTAGAAACCCTGCGCCAGCAGATCGATGTCGTCCTGGCCGCACGGCAGGAAGGCGACCGCGTTTGTCTGCGGCTGGAAAGTGGCGGCGGCATGGTCAATACCTACGGGCTGGCAGCAGCCCAACTCTTGCGCCTGCGCGAAGCCGGCCTGGAGCTGACGGTGCTCATCGACAGCGTCGCCGCCAGCGGCGGCTACATGATGGCAGCGGTAGCCCAGCGCATCGTTGCCAGCCCTTTTGCCTTGGTGGGCTCCATTGGCGTCATTGCGCAAATACCGAATTTTCATCGCTGGTTGCAGGAGCACAAGGTCGATTTCGAGCAATTCACCGCCGGCAAGTACAAGCGTACGGTCACCCTCTTTGGCGAAAACACCGACGAGGGACGCCAGAAACTGCGCGAGGAACTGGCGGAAATCCATACGCAGTTTCGCGAGCTGATTGGCCGCTATCGGCCCCAGCTCGACCTTGAGAAGGTCGCTACCGGCGAGGCTTGGCTGGGAGAGAAAGCCTTGGCCTTGGGTTTAGTAGACGAGCTAGCGACGAGCGACGCCTGGATTCAGCGCGCTGCCGAGGAGCAGAAGGTACTTGCCCTGCACTTTGCCACCCGCCCAGGCCTAGCCCAACGCCTGGGACTCAAGGCCCAGCAAGCCTGGGACGGAATCTGGTCAGCGCCCCGGTTCTGAGCGGCAGCGCCAGAGTCCAAAAGCAAAGACAAGCCAAGACAGGATCATGGCACTGCCGCCAATGGGCGCCAAAAAGGCATACTGCCGCCCCAGAATAGCCACCAGATAGAGACCACCGCTGAAGAGCAAAAGTCCCAGCAACATTAGCACACCAGTCCAAGTCCAGAGCCGCCGCTCGCCCCATTGCGCTGCTGCCAAGCCCAAGACGATCAGGCCAAGCCCCTGATAAAACTGGAAACGATTGGCGATATCATAGACGTGTAGCGCTCTTGCCCCCACATCTTTGGCCACCAAATGGTCGCCAGCAGCGGCCAATATCACCGCAGCCGCGCAAAAAAATGCTCCCCAAGCGGCCCAAAGAACACCAGTCTTTTCGCTCTTCTGCATCCCTTTTCTCCTAATCGTTACATAAATTCCTACGATAATACGGGGAGCCCGGCCCGTGCTATCCTTAGGGCCAAAGGAATTTTCTAGGAGCGAATACCCCATGGCACATCGTATCGTCATTCTTGGCGGGTCTGGTTTCGTTGGCCGGCACTTGGCAGAGCGACTCTGCAGCCAAGGTCACCAAGTGCGCATTCTTACCCGTAACCGCGAACGCCATCGGGAAAACCTCCTGGTTTTGCCCGGCTTAGAGCTGGTGCAAGCCAACGTCCATGATCCCATCGAACTCGAACGACAACTGGTGGATCGTGACGTCGTCATCAACTTGGTTGGCATACTGCACGAGCGACGTCCCGGACGCAGCGATCTGCCCCCGGCTCGCCATGGCGATTTCGAAAAGAATCACATCGAACTGCCGCGCCTCGTGGCCAACACCTGTGCTCGCGTTGGGGTACCGCGTTTGCTACACATGAGCGCCCTCGGTGCCAACCCAGTGGGGCCGAGCGGCTACCTTCGTTCCAAGGGCATTGGCGAGGAAATCGTGCGCCAGTCTGGCGAAAATAGCGCCGCTCTCGGCCATTTCACCTACCTCAATGGCCCCAAGCTGCTGTGGGGGCGGGGTCTGCACGTGACCAGTTTTCGCCCTTCGGTGATTTTTGGCGACGGCGACAGCTTCTTCAATCAATTCGCCAAGCTACTGCGCTCAGTGCCGTTGGTAATTCCTTTGGCCAAGGCCCAGGCCAAACTGCAGCCGGTTTGGGTAGAAGATGTGGTGAGCGCCTTCGTGCAAGCCATGGATGATCCCAAAACCTATGGCAAGGCCTATGACCTCTGTGGGCCCAAGGTCTATACCCTCGCCGAGATAGTGCGCTATACCCAGAGCCTGGTCGGCAAACACCAAGCCATCATTCCCCTCTGCGATCTTTTGGCCACGGCACAGGCCATGGTCTTTGAGCGGCTGCCGGGAAAGATCATCACCCGCGACAATCTGCGCTCTTTGTCGGTTGACAACGTGTGTACCCGCAACGATCTCTTGCAGATTTTTGGCATCGAGGCGAGTTCGGTGGAAAGTATCGTGCCAGAGTACATCGGCGGCGGACGGGCAGGGCGTTTGGCGCAGTTACGCAACCGCCGCGCCGGCAGTGCCTGAAGCTAATGCGAGGGAGGCAGCGGAAACTGCCGCAGTAAGCGCTCGCGGCTTTCGGCATCCAGTTCGAGAAGCACGGCGTCGAGGCCTGCGCGCGCGCGCGCGTCGCCTTGCAGGGCGGCAAGACGAAAGAGCTCGTAGGCGTAGTCGAGATTCCGCTCCACCCCCTGCCCTTGGTAGAAAAGCAGTCCGAGATTGAATTGTGCCGGTGCATCACCCTGATCGGCGGCGGCACTGTACCACCGCGCTGCCTCGATCAGATCTCTTGGCACCCCCTGCCCCTCTGCGTAGCGCACGCCCATATTGAACTGCGCTACCGGATCACCCTCCTGCGCCAAGCGACGCAAAGTCTCCAGCTCGTCGCGCAGACCAGCCATCGCCATCAGGTCTATGTATTTTTCTGCCATGGCAGTAGGGTACTAGAGCAAACCCCAGGCCGCCAGTTTTTCTGGCTCATGTTGTGACCAGACGGCGCGGTGCAGGGTAAGCATGGCTTGGCGATCGCTAAGCAAAATGTTGCGCTCGCGTTGGCTCAAGCTCTGTGGCCCCATGGTCAGCGCCTTGTTGCAGAGGGCGGCAGTCACCCCCCAGAGCTTGGCACGGTCACGCTGCAAGGCAGCATGCACGGCGTTGAACTGCGGGTTGACCACCGTCGCAACAAAGGCATCGCCGGCCATCTTGGGGAGAAAATCGACGTACTCCGGGGCCAACTCGCGCAGCTCCCGCGGCACCTGGATTTCTTCCGGGATCAAAAACAAGCGGTGACGACGCGCCCACAAGCCCCAGGAACTACGACTGCTGAATACGGCAATCGGTACCGATAGCGCCAAACCGAGAAAAATGGGTAGCAGCCAGGCAAAATGCCAAAAGCCGAGAAAGGGCTGTGCGGCAAAAAGAAAAAGGCAACCAACCAAGCTCAAGGGGCCGAAGTTGCGTAGCGCTACTGGCCAGGGGGTCTCCTGATCGGCACGCACCTGGGCACCCCACTTCACCCCTCGTCCAGCCAAGGTCTGCAGGACGAAGAGGCTATGGAAAACCATCCGGACGGGCGCGAGCAGGATAGCAAAGAGGCTTTCCAGCAATACACCGGCGAGCAGAGCAAGCGTGCCACCGAAATAGCGCGCCTGACCCGACCAGTGCACCCAAAACATCGCCAGAAACTTGGGACCGAGGAGAAAGGTCAGAGTGACGGCGAAGAGCCAGATCGGCAGCGGATTATCCAAGCCATAGTGAAACATGCTCATGTCATTGCTGGCACCGTCAGGATTCCAGAACAGGAAGCCAGAAATTGCTCCCAAGATCAGGAATAAGCCCCAAAGGGGCGCCGCCAAAAAAGACATGGCGCCATTGATGAAGAGAAAGCGATGGGCAGATCGCAAGCCATCTGCCGCCAGGAGCCGCAGGTGCTGCAGATTGCCCTGAGCCCAGCGGCGATCGCGCTTGAGATCATCGATGAGGGTGGGCGGCGACTCTTCCCAACTGCCGCCCAAGTCGGGCAGGAACCAGACCTCCCAGCCGGCCCGCGCCATCAGTGCCGCCTCGACGAAATCATGGCTGAGCAGCTGCCCCCCCAAGGGCGCTCGCCCGGGCAGGATCGGCAGGGCGCAATGCTCGGTAAAGGGCGCAACCCGCAGCATGGCGTTATGGCCGATGAAATGCCCATCCCCCAACTGCCAGAAACGCAGACCAGCGCTGAACAAGGGGCCATAGAGACGCTGGGAAAATTGCTGCACCCGCGCATAGAGGGTGGAACGGTTGACCGACACCGGCTGGGTTTGCAGAATCCCGACCTGGGGGTTGCCCTCCATGATCTGCAACAGGCGATAGAGGGTGTCGCCACTCATTACACTGTCGGCATCGAGCACCACCATATACTCGTAGTGATTACCCCAACGCCGACAAAAATCTGCCACATTTCCGCTCTTGGCATGGTTGTTGACAGGGCGACGGCGGTAGTGGATACGACCAAAGGCGTTGAGTTCCTCACAAAGGCTCGCCCAGGCCAGTTCTTCGGCGATCCAGGCTTGGGGGTCGCGACTGTCGCTGAGTAGAAAAAAATCGAAATACTCGAGTTTGCCGATGCGCTGCAGGGAACGGTAGCAGGCCTGCAGGCCAGCAATGGTACGCGTCGACTCCTCATTATAGATGGGCATGATGATGGCGACCCGCACGTCTTCTCGCGGATTGGTGCGAAAGCGCTCGGGATCGCTGTCACCCAACCGTGACGTTCCCCGCATCATCACCCAAAAACCGGCCAAAGCAGTCCAGAAACCGGCAGAAATCCAAGCAAAAAGGAGAACAAAGATGCCGAGGGTAAGGATCTCGAGCCACAGCGGTTGCGACAGGGCCAGCTCATGCTGCAGCAACACCCCCAAGCCCGCAGCAGGAACGATGATCTGCACCGTAAGCCAGCGCCGGCGCCCCTGACTCAGGGTCTCCCAGATCCGTGCGGACCGTTCTTTCATTGCGCACTACCCCAAAAGGGCACCAAGCGCCGGCGCTGATTCCAGAATTGGCGTAGGCTATGCGCCTGCCGTTGCAAAAAGGCCAAGAAAGAGCGCTGCATGGGTAAAGAGGCCATGGAACGGCGCTGCACCGCAAGCTGGTGACCGCGCAACCAGCGGCTCGGTTGATCGATCTCGACCGGCAACACCGAACGCAAGGTCAATGCGAGGCGCGCTTCCCACTCATCGCCGCGATGCAAGGTAGCAATACGATTCTGAAGGGTTGCAAAGAGACGAGCGCTACGCTGCGCCGGATCGATCCGATCGAGCTGCCGCAATTGTAAGGCGAGTTCGGCACGCAACCAGAGTCGCTGCGCGTCGTCAAAGGGCAAGCTCGCCAGATAGGCGTCCATACGGGCGAGGAGTGTGACGTCTTCCGCAGGCACGGACTCCAATTCCAAAACGGGAAAATTCTCCGTTACCGGACCCGATTGCCATTGATCAACAAACATCAGCGACCTCCTTTGGCAGGTTGCAAGAGGAAGGTCCAGGTATCGGTCATCACCTGGCCATCCAAAGTAAGATAAGCGCGCAAATTACTTGGCGTACTGGCGGCGGTTTGCACCTCAGCGCTGAGACGCCAAAAATGTCCGTCAGGAGAAAATTGCAATTTTTGGTCACGCACCTGCGCCCCGTCGGCGGCACTGAAATGCGCCTGCACCGCCATCGATCGCGGCAACTTGGCAAGGGCGCCATCGGCAAAGTCGATAACCACATGCTGCCATTTGGGGTCTTTGGTATCGTAGCCAAGGTAGGTAGCCGTCGGATGCGCCAGCGGAATCAGCCCGTGCTGGCTATTGAAGAAGCGCAGCTGATACGCGTAATGGTAGGGCTGCCCGGGCTGCGGCTGCGTCGCCGGAACCCAGAATACATCGATATTGTCCATGTCCGGGTTGTTGGTCGGCAACTCGACCAAACGTACCTCTCCTTTACCCCAATCGCCCACCGGGCTTACCCAAACACTAGGACGCCGCTGGTACTGGGTAGCGATGCCCTGATAGGCAGAAAAATCCCGAGGCTGCTGAATGAGACCAAAGCCCTGTGGCTGCTGCATGCTGTAGGTCGTGGTCTGGATCTGCAAGGGATTGTCGAGGGGACGACTGATCCATTCTCCATTGCCATTGGCAAGGACGAGCTCGCTCGAGTCGTGCTGGGCGGGATGCCAATCGCCCGCCCGCACTCCTCGCCCGTGACCATGCCAAAACATGCTGGTAAGGGGGGCAAGCTCCAGCACCTGCACCGGCTTGCGTAGGTAGATCGTCGATTCGACATCAACGACACAGTCGGTGCCCGGATGGATCACAAAACGGTAGGCCCCCGTCACCACCGAACTGTCCATCAGGGCGTAGACCGTCATCTCACTGCTACCGGGCGCCGGCTTCACCAACCAGATATGACTGTAATATGGGAAGATTTCGCCGGAGGGCTGAGCGGTATCGATGCCAATGCCGCGCGCCGAGGTGCCATAAACCGCATCCTTGCCGACGGCGCGGAAATACGTGGCGCCGAGAAAAGAGATGAATTCGTTATAGTTCGGCGGGGTATTTAGAGGATAGAGCAGGCGAAAACCGGCATAGCCGAGATCCTGCGGCAAGGAATCGGGATGGAGATCCCCAAAGCTGAAATCTGCCAGACGAAAAGGAACGGGCTTGCTCTGCCCGTTTTCGACTACCGAAATTTTCTCTGGCCGCGGGAAATATGATCCAGGCAGGTAGAATTGGACCTGGAAAGGGCTATCGCTATCGGACCAGAGAGGATTCACATCCTGAATCTGGGCATATTGCTCCGGCGTAAGCTGGGTGAGGAAGGCAGGGACCGGGGCGGGAGCGCCGTCATACGGAGCGCGCGCCAGTTCCTGCGCTTTCTTTTCTACTTGCGCAAAATCGAAGTCGCCGGCCACCGCCGCGGCCGTGCCCAAAGCAAAAAGCGCCGCGCCCAACAGCAGCCTGCGCCAGGAAGGAAAAACGATGGTATCCATGCACTCCACAAAGCAATTGGCATGCCATAGCGCAACTCTTTGCTTTTATTGGATACGGTGCCGAATAGGGGAGGAAAGCGTCGCTCTTTCCCGACAAGCTGCCAACAAAACAGTGAAATCTGATGAATTTGGTCGCAGTCGAACTCGGAATTTTAGTACATTAGAAAAACACGTGATGATGAACTGCTAGATCAAGGACTTGGATTCCCGTGGAAAAGAAGAGACTGTCGCCGAATCGCGACAACCCCTCCTCGCCGGGCCGAGTTTCCGACTACCGTTGCTCCGCCGTGTAGCCCTCTTCGCGCAGCGCCGCCTGCAGGGCGCTAAGATCTGCACTGCCCTCGACGCGGGCAAAATCCGGCAAGCGGACTTCCACCTTCTCGACGCCGGGAACTGCCTGCAACGCCGCTGTCGCAGCACGCACGCAGTGCTCGCAAGTCATTCCCTCTACTTTCAACTCCATCGTTGCCATGCTGCACTCCTCAAGTTGCGGATATAGCGTACACCGTACAGTACCGGCAGAGGTCAAGCGCCCTCAGCTCTGTAGCATCGAGTAAATCTCTGCTGCCAGCACCCCCAGCAGGATCAGGATGCCCAGGGTCAGGCCACTGCGCAGGGGGAAAAACCAGCTCGGCCAAGGATAACCCTGCCGTTGCAAGCGCAAATCTGCCAACCATTGGGCGACGAAGCCGAGCATCAATAGGAGAGTGGCCAAGAGCGGCGACCACCAGAGGGCAAAGAAGCCCCAAAGGGCAGGAATCACGCTCCATAGCAAAAGCGGCCCGGTCTTGTCGGCACTTTGGCTACGGTCGAGGGCCAGACCCCAGTGGATTGCACCCAAGAAGCTCAGGATGATGGCGGCATAGATGTTACCCAAGCTGACCGCGACAAGACCATAACCTTTGACCGTGGCCACATCGGCAATGAGCAGGGGTAACAGGCCGGTGATGCCCAAAATCTGAGCTAGACGTTTGCTGCTGTTGTCATGCATGGGCTCTCTCCTGAGTGGGGTCGAAGATGCAGTGGTTGCGCGCCGACGAGTGCTCGATCATAGCACAGAGAAGCTCGGCGTCGCCGCCGAGGGCGAGACTGAAGCGCGAGCGGGCGCGAGTGAGTGCGGTGTAGAGGAGTTCGCGCTGCAAAAGCTCACGATCTTCTTCGCCGGCCAGAAAAGCGCAGTGCTGGTACTCGGAGCCCTGGGATTTATGCACGGTGAGGGCAAAGACCGTTTCCAGATCCTGTAAGCGCCAGGGCGAGAACCAGCGGATGCCGCCATCGCCGCTCCCAAAGGCGACCTGCAAGTGGCGCTGGCCATCGGCCAGGGTAACCGGGAGTGTCATCCCCACTTCCCCATTCATGAGGCCAAGGGAATAGCGATTGCGGGTAATCATCACCGGTCTACCAGCAAACCATTCGCGGCCCGCTGTGATCTGGCCGGCTGCTTGCAGCAATTGGGTGATGCGCAGATTGAGCGCTGTTACGCCCCAGGGGCCATCGCGACGGGCGCAGAGCAGTTGGAAGTTGGTATAGGCCTGGAGACAGCGTTGGGCCAGGGCGTCGGGATCGAGCCCGGCCTGCTGGCCAGCCCGCAGCTGAGCGAGATAGTACAGATAGCCGGGGGCGTCAGGGTCTCCTTCCCAGCCATGCAAGAGGAGTTGGTCGAGGGCGGGTGCGCCGATGCGGGTAAAGAGGCGCAAGTCGGCCGCCTCCCAGATCTCCGCCAAGCCTTGGCTCTGCCCTAGGCGTATCCGCTCCGCCAAGCGGCCGATACCGCTGCTCTGCGCAAAACGATAGCTGTGGCGTAGCAAGACCAAGGACTGCTCCCGCTCGCTTCCAGGTTGCTCTGGCGCCGGCAGGCTGCAGCCGCAGGTGGCGGCGATCCACTGACGTGTCGCTGTCGAATAGCGTGCTGCTTCGGCATGGGCGCAGAGTTGCGCCAGCACGGCGCCGGCCTCGACGGAGGCGAGCTGGTCTTTGTCGCCTAGCAAAATCAGACGAGCTGCGGGCGGCAAGGCGTCGAGAACCCGTGCCATCATCTCCTGGCTGAGCATGGAGGCTTCGTCAATGATCAACAGATCGAGGGCCAAGGGGCGATGACGGTGCTGGCGCGCGCTGCCGTCGCTGCGCAGGCCGAGGAGACGATGCACGGTCTCCACCTCTTGCGGCAAATAGGGCAGAAGCGCTTGATATTCGCGAAGGTCCGGCGCGGTCATGGCGGCCGTCAGGGTCTGACTGAGGCGTGCCGCCGCCTTGCCCGTGGGGGCGGCCAGTCGAATGCGCAACAGGCCCTGCTGGCCCGGCAGCAGCCCCGCCTGCGCTAAGGCCTGCAGCAAGAGCAAGAGCCGCAACACCGTGGTCGTTTTACCGGTGCCTGGACCGCCGCTGATCACGCCCAGGCGCCGCGGCAGCATCAGCGCACAGGCAATGCGCTGCCAGTCTGGCTGCAGCGTCGACTGCGCAAAGAGGCGATCCAAGTGGCGGGCGACCTCCCCCGCCGGCGGCTGGGGCAAGGCTTCCAGGCGTGCCAAGACTTCTGCTTCGATTTTGCGTTCGTCCATCCACAGGCGGCGCAGATAGAGGCGGCCAGGGCGTAAGACCAGCGGGGTGTTGCCTTCTCCCGCACTGCAGAGCTCCGGGGCCTTGGCGTACCAGTCTTGCCAGTCGTCAAAGCCCTGCCAGAGGCCCTTGCAGGGGGAGTCGCTGAATTCGGCGGTAAGATCGAGATAGACCTGCCCCCGCCCTGCCGCCCGGCTGCAGAGGGCTGCGGCAAAGAGGATCGCCCGCGGCGCTTGTGGCACCTGCTGGCGCAGAAAAAGGGCAAATTGCGCGTCCCAGAGCCGCAAACAGCCTGTCTCGACGGCAGCGCAGAGGGCGGCTCGCAAAGCATCCTTTGTTGCCCCACCGGCACAGGCAAGCGCCGGGATCATTGGCCAGCCTCGCCGGAGAAGTAGGGTTCGAGGGCGTCGAAGAAGGCTGCCGCTGGCGCGAGGGCAATGCTGGCAGCTGCGCCTGCGGTAATGCCGCGCAGAAAAAGGGCCAAAGCAGCGCCTACGGATGCCGTTGGTAGCCGCTTTTGCAGCAGACGCCGCAGGGCAAAAAGATAGAGAGCCAACTGCAAGTCGTAGCGCTGCGCCAAAGCCGCCGCTTGCAGCTGGCCCGGGGCATAGGCGCCGGCGTCGAGCCCCAGGAAATTGCTTTTATAATCGAGAAGATAATAAGTACCTTGCCAGTAAAAGGCGAGGTCGATGAAGCCCTTGAAGATACCCCCCAGACGACGATTGGCGAGGCTTGGCCGCGCCGCCTCGGGCCATAGATGGCGACGCACGATGGCATCGAGGTTGCGACTATCGATGCAGTCGAGGGGTAGCCAAAACTCCATTTCGGCGCTGTATTCTTGCAGATCCTGCAGTCGGCAGACATCGCCATTGGGAAGCGCCAAGGGATGGGCAAGAATCCGCAATAGCCAAGCGAACAGGAATTCTTCGCGCTGCTCGCCAACTTCGCGCCGACGGATCTCTTGGCGCAGGGGCGCGGCATCGGCAGCGAGTCGGGCAAAGCCATACTGGGCCATCCAACGCAAGCAGTCGTGGAGCAGGATGCCGGTCTGGGCGCCGGGGGCGAAGATGAGCTGCGCCGCGACTTCGGGCGCTGCCCAGGCATGCTCATCCTCCGCCAATCGCTCCCAGACCCCCCGATGGTGCAGGGCTGTGTAACTGGCAATCCACCAGTCTGCCTCTACCGCCCGCGCCTCGGGTAACTCCTGCGGCTGCCGAGCCGAAGACTCCGGCGGGAGTCTTGCCGGGGCATCTCCGAGGGCAACATCGTAGAGCTCGGTTTCCGGTAGATCAGCGACTAGGGCCGCGAGGCGCGAGCGCAATGCCAGCGGCTCGGCATCGGCAAGGACGAGCTGGCCAAAGACCGAGTTGGCTGCATCCTTCTGCGCCCCCATACCGAGCCAGAGATAAAACTCGGCGCGGGTGAGGGCGACGTACAGTTTACGCGCATCCTCCTGCCGGCGTTCGGCCTCCCGCTGGGCTTGCCCTTGGGCATCGAGGGGCAGCAAGGTCCCGTTGTCGATCTGGAACGCCGCCTTGGAGGCGCCGCGGGCATTGAGCAAAAACGGCACAAACACCAGGGGATACTGCAACCCCTTGGCGCCGTGGATAGTGACGACGCGGAGCAAATTCGCATCGCTCTCGAGGCGCAGCAAGGCCTCATCGCCGCCGGCGCCATCTTGGCGCTGCTCCGCAAGGAAGCGCAGCAGGGCATGTTCGCCAGCCAGTTGCCGACTCGCGGCTTGCAGCAATTCGGCAATCTGCAGCAGGTTGGTCAAGCGGCGTTCGCCCCCAGGGCTTTGCAGCAATTTGGCGGGCACGGAAAAATCCTGTAACAAGCGGAAAAGCATGGCCAGCACCCCACGCTCCTGCCAGAGTTTTCCGTAGCCATAAAACTGGGCGAGCAGCCGCTCTTGCAGTGCAGCATCCTGCCGCCACGCGGCCAACTCCGCGAAGGTGAGTTGCAGGAGCGGCGCCGCGAGGGCGGCCTGCAGGCGCGCCTCGTCGCTAGGCGCAAGACAGGCGGCAAGCAAGGCCTCGAGATCTTCCGCCTCGGCTGTGGCATACACCGATTCTCGCTCAGACAGGTAGACACTCGCCACCCCACGGCGACCCAGGGCAGCACGAATTGCTTCCGCCTCGCCAAAATCATTCACCAAAACGGCCATATCCGCGGCGCGCAAGGGGCGCAAATCGCCATCGCGATCAAAACCCGCCTTTTTACTGCGGGCCGCCAGCAGTAATTGCACGATCCGCTCGGCGCAGGCCTCGGCCACGGCGGCGGTAAAGTCGGTCTTGCTCCACGGTACATCGGCCGCTAGATAGGCAATCTCCACAGCCGGGAGCGCCGTGCCGGCAAGGGTTGGCCGCTCCTCGCGCCCGGCGGCGCCCACCGGCAAGTAGGGCATGGGATCGTCCTCGCCCCGCCGCAAGCCAAAGAGCCCATCCTTGGCCTCGCGGTCGAGGCGGGTGAACAGCGCATTGAGGGCATCGAGCAGCGCCGCGCTCGACCGGTAGTTGCAGGCAAGGCGATAGATATCATTGGC
>DDOU01000181.1:12881-17230 GCA_002341825.1 Candidatus Igneacidithiobacillus taiwanensis
TCGAGGATGGCGTACTGCTGGGGATCGGTATCTTGAAACTCATCGACCAAGGCCCAAGGGTAGCGGCGGGCCAACTGACGCGCCAATACCGCCCCGCCCTCCGCCGTCAAGGTGCTCTGCAGTCGTCGCAAAAGTCCCGAAAAATCGAACTCGCCACGCTCCTGCAACTGCCGTTTCCGCTCGGCAATCCATGCCAGGGCGTGACTGAGCAGCGCGCCATGGGCAAGGTGGCGGGCCTCGGCGAGCTTTTCCAGCCAATTCGACAGCTCCTCGAGCAAGCCAAGGAAGGGGTGTTCCAGGCGTAGATCATCTTGCTTTCGCGCCTCTAGCAAGCCCGCAACGCTGAGGCGCTTCCAAGCAGAATCCGTCCAGTCGGGACCGACAAGGCCATCATCGGCACACCAATTACGCAGAGCCTGCAGCCAGGGGCCGTAGTAGCGTTTATGCAACTTGCGGCCATCAACCAACTGCTGTGCACAGAGCTGATCCAGCCACTCGGCAAAGGTATCGATCTGGGGGGCAATTTTTGCCCGGAGTTGGCGGACTGCCGCCCGCTGCTCTGCCAGCAGGGCGTTGATGAGCTCCCCGGGCACGGGGCCGGCACGCAGTTCTTCGGCATGGTCGAGATACGCCTTTATCTCTTGGGCTATGCCATCCGGGGCGAGAAGCTCTGTATTCCAGCTTTGCAATTCGCGTAACTGCTCCGGCGCCAAGGGCTGTAAATAGAGCCGAAAATAGTCCTGAATCAACTCGGCGGTACGGCTGTGCGCATCCTGCACGAGCTCGAAGGTAAAATCGCTGTTGGCGGCAAAGGCATACTCCTGCAAAACCCGCTGCACCCAGGCATGGATGGTGTAGATGGCGGCTTGATCCATACCCTCCGCCGCCCATTCCAGACGCTGGGCGAGTTGCGGCCAGGCACTCTCTGCATACTCGCCGCGCAGGGCTTGCAAAAAGGCGTCGGTGCTCTCCACGCGCCCGGCAAAAAACTCTCCCGCCTCGTAGAGGCGCTGACGGATGCGGGCGCGCAACTCCATCGTTGCCGCATTGGTGAAGGTCATCACCAGCAATTCTTCGGGCAAATAGGGGCGCGCGCAGCCATGGCCGAGCACCAGACGGAGGTACAAGGCAGCGATGGTATAGGTTTTCCCCGTCCCGGCACTGGCCTCGATGAGGCGACGCCCGGCAGTGAGAGGAAAGTGCAAGGGATCGAGAATCGGCGGCTCGCGCATCAGCCCAAAGCCTCCTTCCCTTGGGTCAAGCACTCCACGAGAGGCATGGCGAGGGTCTGGTAGCACTCGTCTATGGCTTCGAGCCCCACGGCGAGCAAAGCGTCGGCATCCGGCCAAACGCGGCGCAAAAACCAGTCGTGCTGCGCCAATGCCGGGTAGGCTGCCCGCAGACGGTCCGCATCGACTCGGCCCCCCGTATCGAATACCTTGCCCGGTAGAGAAAGTAAAAAAGGCAGGGGCTGCAAACGCCCCCGCTCGGCCGCGCTGATGATCTGCTGCAATTGCCGCTCGGCCTGGTCCTGCGTCAGCGGCGCCAAGCAGAAGTGATTCGTTTGATCAAGCAGGTGGCTATGGAGGACAACACCGTCAGCATGCAGGGCAAGGTGCTCGATCCAGTAGGGCCAGATCTTGTCCAAGCGCTGGTTGCTGTCCTTTTTGAGATGGCTCGCGGACCAACGCGGGAGAATGAGGCTGCCCGAGGTATCCTGGCGCAGGCCGCTGATCTCGCCTTCCACTGTGCAACCGGCGATAGAGAGGCTCAGCCCATGGGATGGCAGCGCCTCGGTAAAACGACTACAGAGGGCAGCATAGCGTGCCAGGGGCGCCTGCAAATCCTGTTGCAGTTGCTCCGCCAACAGGTCGCCGAAGGCGGCGGCGGGTAAATCCCCGCGCCGTCGTTGCCGCCGGGTGTAGTCTTCGATTTGCTGGCGGGCTCGCTCGACGTCTTCCGGGCTGCGCTGGGCGGCCTCGATCAATTCCTGGCGAAGCTGCCATTGTTGCAAACCATCGAGAGCGAAGGGCTCGAGATCTTCCGCCAAGTCCTCCCCCGCCAACGCCGGATACAAGCCCAAACCCTGCTGCAAAAAATAGCGCGCGGGGTTTTTGCCCAAGGCCTGCAAGTCGCTGAGTCGCCAGCTGTGCAGCGGCTCGGCGGTGATGGCGCTTGCGGCAGGGAAAGGATTGCTGGGTTGCCACCACTCCCGCGCGTAGCTGCGCGCCTCGCCCGCTAGGTAACGGGCACTGAAGGGCTGCAGGGGATGCTGTTGGGTCAGGGCATGCAAAAACGCCGGCCCCCGCAGGATGCCCGCCGAGGATTCTGCGCACCAGACCCGCGCCAGATGATCGCGCAGCTGTGCAACCAAGACCGAAGGCGGCTCTTCGGCGTCCGTGCGCGGGTTGCGGCCACTCCAGTAGATGTGTAAACGCTCGCGCGCGGAGAGCAAGGCCTCGAGAAAAAGGTAGCGATCGTCCTCGCGCCGCGAGCGATCCCCCGGACGATAATCGCCGCGCAATAGATCGAATTCCGGCTGTAGCTGCCGGCGGGGATAGTCTTTCTCGTTCATCCCCAGCAGGTAGATGTGGCGAAAGGGAATGGCGCGCATGGGCATCAGGGTGGCAAAGGTAAGGCCGCCCGAAAAAAAACCTCCCGCCTGGGCCAGCGCTCCTTGCATCTTGTCTTGCCAGGCCGGCGCTACGATCTCGATGGAAAGCGGGGTCGTGAGCTGCGCCGCTTCGCATTCCTCCATCCACTCCTGTAGCGCCTCGCGCGCCGCAACCAAGGCCGCCTCGTCGCTCGCATCAACCGGCAAAAAGAAGGAGTTGAGAAGATTCTCGAGTTGATGCCGCCACTGCGCCGGAGGCAGCGGGCGCTGCAAACGCTGCTGCCAGGTCGCCAAGGACTGCAGCAATTCGAGGAAGGGCGCCAGGCGTTCGCCCTCCTCCAAGGGTAGATAGGCGGCCTCGATACCCCAGCAGTCTGCCTCGCCGCCCAGGGCATAGCCAAGAAAGAGGCGCTGCAAGGCAAAGAGCCACGTGTGCGCAGTCTCCTCCCCAACACCGAGGTCCCGCCGCTGATCGGCATCCAGCCCCCAGCGCGCGCCAGCGGACTGTAAGGTGCTGCGCAACAAGGGGAGGTCTTCTTCGGCGATGCGGAAGCGACGCCGCAGGGCCGGCAAGTCGAGCAAATCCCAAAGCATACTGGCGGGAAGCCGCGACTGCGGCAGCGCCAGCAACTGCGCCAAGATGCGAAGAAAGGCGGTTTCCGACTGCCCGGCCGTATCGACGATGCGGTAAGGGAGAGCGCGCGGATCGGGGGCAGAATAGCGGCCAAAAATGGCGGCGATGCGCGGCGCGAAGGTCTCCATTTCCGGGACCATGATGAGGATGTCGCGCGGGTGCAGGCTAGCATCGCGGCGCAGCGCCTCGAGGATTTGGTCTTGCAAGACCTCGAGCTCGCGCAGCGGACCATGGGCGACATGAAAGCGCAGGGAGTCATCGCCATCGACCCGCACCGGTGGCCACAAGGCCCGGCTCTCGCTGGCCGGGCGCAGTTGCAGAATATCGTCTTGTAACTGCTGCAACAGGGTTTGCTGCGGCCCGGGGCTAAAGAGCTCGACGCGCTCCTCGCCGCCCAACTCGCTGGCACTGATCTCCAGGGCGGCGAGATAATCGCGACCGGTCTTGCCCCAGGCAGCCAAGAGCGGGTGGCCGTATTCTGCCACGCTCGGCGCCTCGCTCGCGCTGTGCCGCCCCGGTTTGCGTCCGCGCGCCGCACGGCGCAGCAAATCGTACCCGCTGACGATATCCCCCCAATAGTAGAGGCTGGGGTCGAGGACCAGAATCAATACCGGCATCCGCCGCGCCAGGGCGGCAAGGGCCTGCAGGGTCTGCTGCGGCAGGGAAGAAATCCCGAAGACCAAGAGGCGCTGCGGCAAGCCACCGAGTTCGGCGCTGGGCAGGCGAGCCAAAAACTGCTGATGGATTTCGCCGCGGGAGACCCCGGGTGTGGCGGTTTTTTCGAGATCCGCACGCAAGGCACGCCAGAGCCTGGGCTGCCAGAGCTGCTCTACCGGCACGGGCTGGGCTTGCCCGTCGAGGCCGGGGAGGAGATTGCGCCCAGCCTCCCAGGCGCTCAGCCAGTCGGCGCGGTAGACCTGATACTGATCGAAGAGATCGGCAATACGCTGGGCGAGCTGAAAGCGCCGGCGACCATCGGCATCGCGCGCCAGATAGCGCTGCAAAGGCGCGTACTCGGGCGCCGAGAGCTCGTCGAGCAGACGAAAGATCCGCCAGCGTAAGCGCTCCTTGTCGAAAGGCGAAGTCTCCGGCACGGCGTCG
>DDOU01000181.1:17247-21541 GCA_002341825.1 Candidatus Igneacidithiobacillus taiwanensis
AACAAAAATTCCAGTCCAGCGGCAATGCCCTGTTCGGCAAAGCCCAACTTCAACCACTCGGCAATGCCGTTGCTCTGCACCAGAATGGTCTCCGTCGCCAAGGGCGGCAGGGGCCGCCGCTCGCACCAGGCGCAGAGCAGCTGCCGCAAATCCTCGGCCCGCTGACTGTGCACCAGGGAGAGTCCGGGCGCCAGCATCTCAGCGGCCGGCAGCCTGCTTACCGGTGAGGCTCGGCCAGGCGGCACGTAGGTAATCGACCATGCTCCACAAGGTCATCCCCGCCGCCAAAACGAGCAGAATGATACCGACCTCCCGCGCCGCGATACCCCCCGCCAAAGGGCCGGCATACACCAGAAAGAGGATGGCAAGCATCTGCAGGGTGGCTTTGATTTTTCCCAGCCAAGACACCGAGACCTTCTTGCGCTCACCAATTTCTGCCATCCACTCGCGCAGGGCCGAAACGGTAATTTCCCGACCGACGATGATGCTGGTGAGGATGCCGGCGAGGGCAACGGGCATTTCGCCACTGGTGGAGATGAGGATCAAGGCTGTGGCCACCATGAGCTTGTCTGCCACGGGATCGAGAAAGGTGCCAAAGGGCGAGACGCCGTGATAGCGGCGGGCGAGATAGCCATCGGCCCAGTCGGTGAGGGCGGCAAGGGCAAAAACCGCCGTCGCCCCATAGCTACGCTCGGCGCCGCCGAGAAAAAAGAGCAGGACAAAAACCGGGATGAGCAGGATCCGCAACATGGTCAAGAAATTGGGCAGGCGCGTCATCACGTCCGTGCTCCGGTATGGAAATGATCGTAGATGCGCTGGGCGAGCTCGCGGCGAATGCCCTCCACCCGCTGCAGATCCTCGACGCCGGCATCGCGAATACCGCGCAAACCGCCAAAGTGCCGCAGCAAGGCGCCGCGGCGCTTGGGGCCAATACCGCCAATGGTATCCAACTCCGATTCCTGTCGCGCCTTTTGCCGTCGTGCCCGATGACCGCCAATGGCAAAGCGATGCGCCTCGTCGCGGATCTCCTGAATCAAGAGCAGGGTTGGGTCATCGGCAGCGAGTTGGCGCGGCGCCGGCCATTGCGGGGCATGTAAGGATTCCAGGCCAGGACGGCGACTGCTGCCCTTGGATACCCCGCAGAGCTGGATGGTGTCGATACCCAAGTCCCGCAGCGCGGCGGCGGCGCGTGCCAGCTGTGCCGGCCCACCATCGATGAAAACGATGTCGGGTAGGGTTTGCCCCTCCTCCAGCAGGCGCCCGTAGCGCCGCGCCACCGCCTGCTCCATGGCAGCGTAGTCGTCGCCTGGGGTAATGTCGCGGATGTTGAAACGCCGGTAGGCATCTTTGCGCGCACCATCGCCGTCAAAGACCACACAAGAAGCCGTTGCCGCCTCGCCGCGGGTATGGCTGATGTCGAAGCATTCCATGCGCTGCGGCGTCTCCTCGAGGCCAAAGAGTTCCTGAAGCAGCCGCATCCGTCGCCGTCCCTGTTCGCTGCTTTGCTGGCGCGACCGCAGGGCGAGGCGGGCATTGGTTTCAGCAAGCTGCATCCAGCGCTTGCGCGGCCCGCGCTGGGGCTGGTCGATGAGCACCCGGCGCCCGGCCAACTGGGCGAGCGCATCCTGCAGGGCCTGCCGATGGCGTGGCAATACATTGAGCAGCAGGTTGCCCGGGATTTCGCGATCGGCATAGTACTGCCCGAGAAAGGCTGCCATCATCTCGGCGGCACGCACCCCCTCGGCATGGCGGGGAAAGAGGGCGCGTCCACCGAGTTGGCGCCCGTGGCGCAGAAAACTCAGGTAGACGCACCACTGGCCACCCTCCTCCACCGCCGCCAGCACATCGAAGTCGCCACCGCCAGACTGGGCGACATATTGCCGCTCCTGCATCTTTGCCAGAGCAGCAATCTGGTCTCGCAGCCGCGCCGCCTCCTCGAAGGCAAGTGCCTCGGCGGCCGCCTGCATGCGCTGCTGCAAGGCCTGCAAGACCTCGTCGCTACGCCCCTGCAGAAATTGCAGCGTCGCCTGGACATCGGCGGCATAGTCGGCAGCACTGATATGCCCCACACAGGGACCGCTACAACGACGAATTTGATAATGCAGACAAGCGCGACTGCGGTTTTTGAAGACACTGTCTTCGCAGGTACGCAAGCGAAAGGCCTTTTGCAGCAGGACCATGCTCTCGCGCAATGCAGTCACCGCCGGGTAGGGCCCAAAGTACTGGCCCTTGGCCCGCTGCGCCCCGCGATGAAAGGCCATACGCGGAAATTCGCTGCCGGTTTCGATGAGCAGGTAGGGGTAACTCTTGTCGTCGCGCAACAGGATGTTGTAGGGCGGATGATGGCGCTTGATGAGCTGCGCCTCGAGCACCAAGGCCTCGGTCTCGGTGTGGGTGTGGATGACCTCGACCCGCACTACCTGCTGCAGCATGGCAACGGTCTTGGGGCTATGACGATTTTTGTGGAAGTAGGAGCCGACCCGACGCTTGAGATTACGCGCCTTGCCGACATACAAGATCTTCCCCGCCGCGCCGAGCATCTGGTACACGCCGGGGCCAGTGCTGAGTTGGCGTAAAAAATCCGGCAGAACGAAGGGCGAGTCTGCCTGCGGCAGCAGTTCTAGCGCTGCGGCTTCGTCATTCTGCGCTGGCAGCATCGAGGCGACGCAGGTATTCCCAAGTATAGATGCCGGTTCCATGTCCATCGCTGAAGTGTAACTGTACGGCGTAATTGCCAACAGGCTGGATATCCACCAGATCGATGTCTTCCTTGCCGGTAATCTCCTGGGCCTGGTCTGGGGTATGCCCCTTGCACTCGGCACAGGGGCATTCTACCCGCAGCAGCTCGAAAGAAAGACGACTGGTATGACCGTCGCTCCAGGCAATCTCCATCACCTTGCTGCGCATCAGCGGATGTATTTCGAGGGGCTGGCTTACCATCGTGGCCTCACTGGTCAGGATAAGGGCTCTAGGGTACAATCCGCGCCCAGCAAAGGGAATGCTTTACAGGACCGACCATGAAAATCTCCGCCTTCGATATCCGCCCCGGCAACATCCTGGAATACGACAAGGGCCTCTGGCGCGTGCTCAAGACCGATTTTGTCAAACCCGGCAAAGGCGGCGCCTTCATGCAGGTGGAAATGAAAAATATCGAAACCGGCACCAAAACCAACCAGCGCTTCCGCTCCGAAGAAAAGATGGAAAAGGCGGTGGTGGAACCGCGTAAAATGCAGTACCTCTATAATGACGGCAGCGGCTATATTTTCATGGATAACGAAAGCTTCGAGCAGATGACCCTGAGCGAGGACCTCTTGGAGGGCCAGATTGGTTATCTGCTACCCAATACCGAAATTCAAGTCAACATGCATAACGACCGCCCCATTGGCGTCGAATTGCCGCCGGTGGTCATTCTGGAAGTGGTCGAGGCCGAGCCCTCCATCAAGGGCCAGACGGCGACGGGCTCCTACAAGCCGGCGCGCATGGAAACCGGCATTACCGTACAGGTGCCACAATTCGTCAATAACGGCGAAAAAATCCGTGTCAACACCGTCGACGGCAGCTACATCGACCGCGCCTGATCGCGCCACGCTAGCCAAGAAAAAAGCCCGCGAAATGCGGGCTTTTTTGTAGGTAGACGAAGTGGTTTCAGGAGTTGCTGGGTGCCGAGCGGGGAATCACCCAAACAAAAATCTCGTTTTTGCCCACCAAGCCCAAGTTACGCCGCGCCAAACCCGATACCGCACCAGCATCATTCTGCAGGCTCAATACCTCGGCAGCAAGTTTGTCGTTGCGCTCTTGTAGTTTTTGCACAGCACTCTGCCGCTGTTCCAATTGCGTGTGCAACTGCGCGACAGTCCACCAGCTTCCCGTACCAAACCACAAGAAATACTGCAGCAAGAAAAGCAGCGCGAGAAGCGCGAGATCGACACGGCAAAGACCGCCTATGCAAGAGGCCACCGCACGCGCCGAACCCAAAGAACCCTCCCACACGACAGCCATAAAGCCCCTTGCTACAAAACGTTACTCAATGATCTGGACTTTTAGTCCAAATTGTAAAAAGCTGCAAGTCCCGGGAAGCGCGCGGCATCGGCAAGCTCCTCTTCAATACGCAGCAAGCGGTTATATTTGGATACCCGGTCGGTACGCGACAGCGAACCGGTTTTGATTTGTCCACAGCCGGTAGCGACCGCCAAATCAGCCAAGGTAGTATCTTCGGTTTCGCCGGAACGGTGCGAAACGATAGCCGTATACGCATGGGTCTTGGCCATTTCGATCGCCGCCAGGGTCTCGGTCA
>DDOU01000181.1:21571-24838 GCA_002341825.1 Candidatus Igneacidithiobacillus taiwanensis
TCGCGCAGGATGCTGGTATTGGTAACGAAAATATCATCGCCAACCAGCTGCAGACGATCACCAAGACGGTCGGTAAGTTGTACCCAGCCTTCCCAGTCATTTTGGTCCATACCGTCTTCAATACTGAGAATGGGATAACGATCGACGAGGTCGTTGAGATAATCCACAAACTGGCCACTATCGAGGGTTCGTCCTTCGCTGTGCAACTGGTACTTGCCGTCTTTGTAGAATTCGCTCGACGCCGCATCGATGCCCAGCCAGATGTCTTCGCCTGGGGTATAGCCTGCCTGGGAAATGGCCTCGACCAAAAGCTCGAGGGCAGCCTCGTTGGAAGACAGATTGGGAGCAAAGCCACCCTCGTCGCCAACGGTAGTGGCCAAACCACGGCCATGCAGTACCGCCTTGAGGCGGTGGAAGACCTCGACCCCCATCTGCAGGGCCTCGGAGAAGCTCTCTGCCCCCGCAGGAATGATCATGAACTCCTGCATATCGATGGCATTGTCGGCATGGGCGCCGCCGTTGATGACGTTCATCATCGGCACCGGCAACTGGATGGGACCCAAGCCTCCGATGTAGCGGTAGAGGGGCTGGCCGAAGGACCGCGCTGCCGCATGCGCACAAGCCAAAGAGACGCTGAGGATGGCATTGGCGCCCAGGCGGGATTTGTTGGCGGTGCCGTCGAGGGCGCAGAGCTCGGCGTCGATTTCTTGCTGGTTTTCGACTTCCATGCCCAGGAGGGCGTCCTGGATTTCTCCGTTGACGTTCTCTACTGCCTTGCGCACCCCCTTGCCGGCATAACGCTCGCCGCCATCCCGTAACTCGACGGCCTCCCGCTCACCGGTGGAGGCGCCGCTCGGCACGATGGCTCGACCCATGGCACCATTTTCGAGGGTTACCTCGGCTTCGACAGTGGGATTGCCCCGGGAATCGAGCACTTCCCGGGCATGGATCTGAACGATGGCGGTCATGGTAACAACTCCTCTGGATGGTTTTCGGGAAAATCTTGTGCTTTTACGGCCGTATCGATGCGCTGCAACACCCGCAACAGGGACTCCATTTGCCCCAGGGGCCAAGCGTTGGGACCGTCGGAGAGGGCACAGCGCGGGTCGGGGTGGGTTTCCATGAACAAGCCCGCCACCCCCGCGGCCACCGCCGCCCGCGCGAGCACGGGCACGAACTCGCGCTGGCCGCCGGAGCGATCCCCCTGTCCTCCCGGCAACTGCACCGAATGGGTCGCGTCGAAAACGACCGGGCAGCCGGTCTTGCGCATTACCGCCAGGGAGCGCATGTCGGAAACCAGATTGTTGTAGCCAAAGCTCACGCCTCGCTCGCAAACGAGGATCTGCTCGTTGCCGGTGGCCTTGGCCTTGGCAACCACGTTGACCATGTCCCAGGGGGCGAGAAACTGCCCTTTTTTGATGTTGACCGGCTTGCCCGCCGCTGCCACCGCCTGGATGAAATCCGTCTGCCGACACAGAAAAGCCGGGGTCTGCAGGATATCTACCGCCTCTGCGACTGCCGCTACGTCTTCTTTTTCGTGCACGTCGGTAAGCACCGGTACGCCGATCTCCGCACGCACCTTTTGCAAAATCCGCAGCCCCTCCTCCATCCCCGGCCCGCGAAAACTACTTCCAGAGGAGCGATTGGCCTTGTCGTACGAGCTTTTATAAATCAGCGGGATGTGCAGTCGGTCGCAGATTTCGCGCAGGGTGGCGGCGCTACGTAAGGCGAGCTCTTCACTCTCGATGGCACAGGGGCCGGCAATGAGGAAAAAGGGCTGCTGCAGGCCAACCGAAAAACCAAGAAGTTCCATCAGCGTCCCTCCCGGAGGCGATACTCTAGCGCGGCAGCAACAAAGGCGTCGAAGAGGGGATGCCCCTGGCGCGGATTACTGGTGAACTCCGGGTGAAACTGACAACCCAGAAACCACGGATGGTCCGGCAACTCTACCACTTCGACCAGGGCACCATCGGCAGAACGCCCCGAGAAGCGCAAACCCGCTGCTGCCAAGGGCTGCAGGTAGCGGTTGTTGAATTCGAAGCGATGACGATGGCGCTCCTCGATTTCCCGCCGCCCATAGGCGCGCTCGGCGAGGCTGCCGGGTTCGAGCACGCAGGTTTGCGCTCCCAGACGCATGGTGCCGCCCAGATTTCCCCCCTCCTCGCGGTAGGTAATCTGGCCGCCGGGATCGGTCCAGCGCTGCATCAGGGTAATGACCGGTTCGGGAGTGGCGGGATCGAGCTCGGTGCTGTTGGCAGCCGGCAAGTGCGCACAATGGCGGGCAAATTCCACCACCGCCAATTGCATGCCGAGGCAGATGCCGAGATAGGGGATTTTCTGCTCGCGAGCATGGCGGATTGCGCGAATCTTGCCTTCGGTCCCGCGCCCGCCAAAACCGCCGGGTACGAGGATGGCATCTGCTGCCGCCAAGCACTCCGGCCCCTTCTCCTCGATTTCTTCGGCATCCACATAGAGAAAACGAATCTTGCGCCGCGCCCGCAGCCCAGCGTGCAGCAGCGCCTCCGACAAGGACTTATAGGACTCCGTGAGGCCCACATATTTGCCGACCAAGGCGATGCACACCTCGCCCTCGGGGTGCTCCAGGGCATCGATGATCCCTAGCCAAACCGAGAGATCGGGCTGGTTGGCCTGCAGCTGCAGTTCCTCCACCACCAGGTCGTCGAGCCCTTGGGCATGAAAGAGCAGCGGGATGCGATAGATGCTATCGGTGTCGATGGCGGAAATCACCGCCCGATCGCGCAGATTGGAAAAGAGGGCGATCTTGGCACGGTGATCTTCCGGAATGGGACGATCGGCGCGGCAAAGCAAGACGTCGGGCTGAATACCAATGGCGCGCAGCTCGCGCACGGAATGCTGGGTCGGCTTGGTCTTCATCTCCCCCGCCGAGGGCAGGTACGGCACCAGGGTCAGATGCAAAAACAAGCTGTTACCCCGCGCCTCCTCTACCGCCATTTGGCGGATGGCCTCGAGGAAGGGCTGCGATTCGATGTCGCCCACCGTGCCGCCGATTTCGACAATGGCAACGTCTACTCCTGCCGCTCCCAGCCGAATTCGCCGCTTGATCTCATCGGTAATGTGCGGAATGACCTGCACCGTGCGCCCGAGGTAATCGCCGCGCCGCTCTTTCTCGATTACTGTCTGGTAGACGAGACCGGTGGTGAAATTGTTGCGCTTGCTCATGCGCGTGGAAAGGAAACGCTCGTAGTGGCCGAGATCGAGATCGGTTTCGGCGCCATCGGCGGTGAC
>DDOU01000181.1:24890-25544 GCA_002341825.1 Candidatus Igneacidithiobacillus taiwanensis
AGCATGGTCACCCGCAGCCCGCGCGCCTCGAGCAGCGCCCCCAGCGCTGCCCCGGCAGCCCCCTTGCCAAGCGAGGAGACGACTCCGCCGGTGACAAAAATATACTTGGTCATCGTGCCCCCCGGCTGCGCTGGAAAAACGCCTGCATGGTAGCCAATTCAGGCCGCACAGACAATGCGGAATCGTTGCTCGGCGTCGGTTCTGCCCTGCCTCAAAACCGCAACGGCCGCCCGAGGCGGCCGCTGACTTCGGGCTGGGAGTGGCTCGTGCAACTTATTGGAGAGTGCTCATATCGATCACGAATCGATATTTGACGTCACTCTTGAGCATCCGCTCGTAGGCGGTATTGATGTAGTCCATGGGAATGATCTCGACATCGGAACCAATGCCATGCGCGGCGCAGAAATCGAGCATTTCCTGGGTTTCGGCAATGCCACCGATGAGCGAACCGGCAAGACTCCGCCGTTTGAAGATGAGATTGAAGACTTCCGGCGAGGGGTGCGGTTCCGCTGGCGCCCCCACCAGGGTCATGGTGCCGTCGCGCTTGAGCAGGCCGAGAAAGGCATCCAAGTCATGGGGTGCGGCTACTGTATTGAGCAGAAAATCGAAACTATTGGCATGCGCGGCCATCTGCTGCGGGTCCTTGGAAATACA
>DDOU01000181.1:25675-26723 GCA_002341825.1 Candidatus Igneacidithiobacillus taiwanensis
CCTGCCAGTGACGCAAGGGCGAGTAGGTGGTGATACCAGCGCAGAGCAAGGGCGCCACTGCCGCTAAGTCTTTTTCGTCGTGGCGAATGCGCAGGACAAAGCTTTCCTTGACGACGATACTCTGGGAGTAGCCGCCGTAGGTGTTCTCACCGCCAAAAACCGGGCCATTGTAGGTGCCGGTGAAGCCATTTTCGCAGTACTGCTCTTCGCCATCGTGGCAGGAGCTACAATGGCCGCAGCTGTCGACCATGCAGCCTACTCCCGCCAAGTCACCTACCTGGAATTTCTTTACGGCACTGCCCACCGCCGTCACTCGTCCGACGATTTCGTGACCAGGCACCGCCGGGTAGATGGTGTTGTGCCACTCGTTACGGGCGGTGTGTAGGTCGGAATGGCAGACACCGCAGTAGAGGATCTGGATTTGTACGTCGTCGGGATGGAGGTCGCGGCGCTCGATGGTCAACGGCGCGAGGGGGGATTGGGCATTTTGCGCGGCGTAGGCTTTTACCTGGGTCATTCGTATCACTCCTTTTCATACCGAACGGTCGGTCTTTAGCCTATCGCCTTCCCTCCTCGGGCGTCAATCGCTCAGCAGATCCACCTCTACGCTCGTACCGAGTAGCGCAGCCTCCAGCGCTTTGATCTGATCGCGCAGGGCAGCGGCTTGCTCAAACTCCAAATTGCGGGCATGACGGTACATCTGCTCTTCCAGCGCCTTGATCCGCTTGGCCAATGCCCGGGGATCGTCGCTTTCGTAACTGGCTGCTGGCTCTGCCGCCTTCTGCCGCGTCTTGTCCTTACGGTGATACACGCCCTCGAGGATATCCGCCACCGGTTTGACGATCCCCTTGGGCTTGATGCCATGCTCGGCGTTGAAAGCGAGCTGCTTCTGCCGTCGCCGCTCGGTCTCGCGTATGGCACGCTCCATTGAGCCGGTTACCACGTCGGCATAGAGAATGGCGCGCCCGTTCAGGTTACGCGCCGCGCGGCCGATGGTTTGCACCAACGACCGCTCGGAGCGGAGGAAGCCTTCTTTATCGGCATCGAG
>DDOU01000181.1:26757-27865 GCA_002341825.1 Candidatus Igneacidithiobacillus taiwanensis
ATGAGAACATCAAAAACGCCAGCACGCAGGTCGCGGATGATTTCCACCCGCTCCACGGTCTCGATATCCGAGTGCAAATAGCGACAGGCGACGCCGAGCTCCTGCAAATAGTCGCTGAGGTCTTCGGCCATGCGCTTGGTCAGGGTGGTGACCAAAACCCGCCAGCCGCTGGCGATGACTGCATGGATCTCGCTGACCAAATCGTCCACCTGTCCACGCGCCGGGCGCACCTCAACGAGGGGATCAACCAGGCCGGTGGGGCGAACTAGTTGCTCCACCACCTGTCCCGAATGCTCGAGTTCGTAAGGCCCCGGGGTAGCGGAGATGAAGATGGTCTGTGGCATCAGCCGCTCGAATTCCTCAAACATCAAGGGGCGATTGTCGAGGGCCGACGGCAGGCGAAAGCCGTACTCGACCAGGGTTTCCTTACGCGCCCGATCACCCCGGTACATGCCGCCAAATTGAGGTACGGTTACATGCGATTCATCCATGAAAAGCAACGCGTTGGCGGGCAAATAGTCCATCAGGGTGGGCGGCGGCTCGCCGGGGGCCCGTCCAGAGAGGTAGCGAGAGTAGTTTTCGATACCCGAGCAGTAGCCGAGCTCCGCCATCATCTCCAGATCGAAACGGGTCCGTTGCTCGAGCCGCTGCGCCTCCACCAACTTGTTGGCCTCGCGCAGCACCGCGAGGCGCTCGCGCAGCTCGTCTTTGATGCGATCCAGCGCTGCCAAAATCGTCTCGCGCGGCGTCACATAATGGCTTTTGGGGTAGACGGTGTAGCGCGGCAGGCGGGTAATCGTCTTGCCCGTGAGCGGATCGAACAGAGAGACGCGCTCGATTTCGTCGCCAAACAATTCCACCCGTACCGCCTCGTCTTCGCTCTCCGCCGGCCAGATGTCGATGACATCACCATGAACACGAAAGGTACTGCGCTTGAGCTCCAGCGGATCGCGGCTGTATTGCATATCGGCCAGCCGGCGCAGGATGGCGCGCTGCTCCATCTGATCGCCCTCGCGCAGGTGCAGAATCATCCGGTGGTAGGCCGAAGGATCGCCCAAACCATAAATGGCCGACACCGTGGCAACGATAATGACGTCTGGGCGCTCCA
>DDOU01000181.1:27907-32633 GCA_002341825.1 Candidatus Igneacidithiobacillus taiwanensis
AAGGTGTCGGAGGAAGGCACATAGGCCTCGGGCTGATAGTAGTCGTAATAGCTAACGAAATACTCCACCGCGTTATGGGGAAAGAAGGCGCGCAGCTCGGCGTACAGCTGTGCCGCCAGGGTCTTGTTGGGAGCCATGACCACTGCCGGGCGCTGGGTGCGAGCAATCACATTGGCCATAGTGAAGGTTTTGCCAGAACCCGTTACCCCCAACAGCGTTTGGAATGCCTCGCCCGCCTGCAACCCCTCGACAAGCGCAGCAATGGCCTTGGGTTGATCGCCCTGCGGGGGAAACAGACTCTCCAGTTGCAGCGCCCGCTTCTCCATCTCCCACCTCCTCGCTAGTGCATCGTCTAGAGTATTCGTCTCCACTCCCCAAGGCAAAGACCGGCTCGTGGATGCGGTCGGGAGGCCCGCGGCCGATTGACGAGAAGCAGGCCTGCGGGTAGTATTCGCGTCTCAAGGCGCTCGTAGCTCAGCTGGACTAGAGCAACTGGCTACGAACCAGTAGGTCGGGAGTTCGAATCTCTCCGAGCGCGCCAAGTCAGTCAAGGCCTTAGGTTAACGCCTCGGGCCTTTTTCTTTGTCTGCGGGTGCCCTTTTGGCGCTGGTTTCGACCGCGATACCGCAACGACTCCAGGGTGAGTCCCTCTCCGCCAGCTCGGCAATTTCTCGCCTCTGGTAACTCCCCGCAAGCTCCGTTTGCCCGGGGTATCCGATGGAGGATTCGCTGAAGTCCTTGCCAGTCGCAGTCTTTCCGGATGCCGAATTCCCCGCCATTGCTTCTCAGCCTCCCGGGTGAGCTTGAAGCTCAGGCCGTCGAATGGAAAACGACTTCAGAGCCGGAGCGATCCTACTTGGGAACCCGCGCCGGTACCACGCCCAAGGCGGTCAGAATCTCCTGTTCCGGTAGATGTCGACTCCAAAGCACTGTCCGGCGACTGTCGATTATTCGTACCTCTGCATATTCTTCTAGCCGTATGGCTGCCTCGCTTTCTAGGACCCGTTCAGTCAGGGTACGGGCTGCACTCACCGCAGTACCTCTTCAATGCCCAGGCCCAACTCTCCCATCCCCCTGCGCAAAACCGCCACTCTTACGTGGCGCACTCCTCGTTGCCGGCTGTCTGCACATCCTATGAAGCAACAGTGCACTCTCCTCCTAGTCAGCGGTAACACCGCTGTACAACACTTTCGATCGTAGCGCAGCACCCGAACGTATTGACCTTATTTTCTAAATAAGCAATCCTCAGAAGGTCGGAGATATCCGACGCAATTTATTGTCTTTTAATTATTTTTTGATTCGGGGGTATTTATGTCTGTTGATCTCAAAAAACTGATGCAGTTGTCGGGTGCTGTGGCGGCTGGCCATTTCAGCGCCGACGGCAAGATGCTGGCCAAGGAGGGCAACATCGATGAGGAAACCGCACACATGGTCGCCATGATGTGCGCTGCCAACACCATGATGGGTAAGATGCAGGCCGAGAACTTCAGCAAGCACAGCCAGATGCACTGGTCACCCTTTCACGGCTTTGCCGTTTCCGCGGGCGACTACACCGTCTGCACCATGGGTCACGTCGGCATCTTCGTCGAGACCGCCAAGGCTGATTTCAATGAGGTCTTCAAGGTACTCGGTGAGGTGGCCCACGCCAGCTGAGTGAAACGTAGCAGAATGTTTTTTAACTAATTGGAACACAAAAATATTTATATATTTTTAGCGGACGAGTGAAAAATAGCCCCCACAATGGGGGCTTTCAATTCTCCTGTTTGTTTGATCCGCAATACCCAATCTGATGACCCGCAAGACCTCGGCTATGTCATCGTTTCCCAGATGCTCTCGGCAGCTCCTGGGCGGGAATCTGCTCGCTAACAGCCGCAACGCAAAATCTCTACTATTCTTGAGCAGAGACGTTTTTACGCAACCAGGAGCCATTCATGCCGAAAAAAAGCCATCTGACACCTTCCTTACGCCCACCTACGGTGGGCGCCACATGCTCGACCCCATCCCCAAGGAGCATCTTCCCGAGTCCGATTTAGAGCCTGCCGTTGCCTACCAGCTCATTCACGATGAATTAATGATGGATGGCAACGCTCGCCTCAATCTAGCGACCTTCGTCACCACATGGATGGACCCCGAGGCACGCAGCCTGATGGCAGAAACCTTCGATAAAAACATGATCGATAAAGATGAATATCCGCAAACGGCAGAAATTGAAAGGCGCTGCGTGCAAATCATTGCCCATCTCTTTCATGCCAAGGACAAGGAAAAGCCTATTGGCGTATCTGCCATTGGTTCCAGCGAGGCGGTCATGCTTGCTGGCATGGCAATGAAATGGCGCTGGCGGGCTTGGCGTAAAAAACAAGGAAAGGACGATACTCGGCCAAATCTGATTCTTGGTAGCAATGTGCAAGTGGTATGGGAAAAATTCTGCCGCTATTGGGATGTTGAGCCGCGCTACATCCCCATTCAGCAAGACCGCTATGTTATAGGTCCAGATGAGGTCGTTGCGCGCATGGACGAAAACACCATTGGCGTGGTTGCCATACTCGGTACGACGTTTACTGGGGAATTTGAGCCGGTGCGCGCCATTCACGATGCAGTTGTGGCAGAAAACAAAAAGCGGGGGTTGCAAGTGCCTCTGCATGTAGATGCCGCCAGTGGTGGTTTTGTCGCTCCTTTTTTGCATCCGGATCTGCAATGGGATTTCCGCTTACCCAATGTCGTGTCGATCAATGTATCGGGACATAAATACGGACTGGTCTATCCTGGCATTGGCTGGGCCGTCTGGCGGGGTCAAGCATATCTCCCTGAGGAGCTGGTGTTTCATGTCAATTATCTGGGGGGAGACATGCCCACCTTTACCCTCAATTTTTCCCGACCTGGCAATCAGGTTGTGGGGCAGTACTATAATTTTCTCGGCTTGGGGCGTAGCGGTTACACCCGCATCATGAAAAACCTGCAAGATATTGCCGTATGGCTGAGCGGCGAAATTGCCAAAATGAAGCCCTTTCGTTTGCTCAGTACCGGTGAGAGCATTCCCGTTTTTGCCTTTCGCTTGGTCGACGCCACGCGCTATTCGGTGTATGACGTCTCCGAACGTCTCAAAACTCGCGGCTGGCAGGTGCCCGCCTACACCTTGCCCAAAAATGCGGAGAAATTGGCAGTCATGCGTATTGTTTTGCGTGAAGGGTTTTCCCGCGATATGGCGGAGATATTACTGCGCGACCTGCGCACAGTCATCGACGAACTCGAATCGGACCCACCCCGGCATCCCAAGCAACCCGCTGGTGCAGTTTTTCACCATGGATGACAGAATAGCATCGCCAGGCCGCCAACCGGGACGACAAAACACCGAAGTCTACCGATGGCTACTGGAAGGCCATCGACGCGAAAACTGAGGAGCTTGGTCACTGTTATGTCATCGTTTGCACATGATTTTCTGCAGCTGAAAGAAAAGCAACTGCAATTGCAGCGCCGAGAACCGTATCTGCGCAGTGCGATCATCACCGTTTTGGTACTCATCGCCTATTTCTTGGGCTATGGTCTGGATGAACTCGTACCCACCCATGTCACCGCGGCGGTTATTGGCGCCTTATGGTCAGCCGTCACGGTCTTGGCGGTTTTCAAGGACCACTGGCAAGAAACGCGGACGAGCTTTTGGGCCACCCTGAGCTCCGGCGTGCTTGGCGCCATCGCCGCGGTAATTTATCTGACCTACATTCCCGCCAATATGGCCTCCCTGGCGGCAGTCATGAGTCTGTCTTTGCTGTTGAGCCAGCTCTTGGGATTTGCCGATCGCGGACGGCAGGTCGTGTCGACCTTATTGTTGATTGTGATTTTCTCTCATTTGAATACCAGCGCTCCTTGGCTCAACGCCAGCATGCGGATGGGCGAAGTGGTACTTGGCGCCGGGACCGGCCTGCTGGGAGGCTATTTGTTGCATGTCTACCATGCCTCCAATGCTGCGCAGCAACCCTAGGCACAGACAACACAAGATAATCCGCGTTAGCGGAGTTAAAGCTACCCGAACTTTGCGGCGCGGGCACCCTCTCAGGGGTTTGGCGTCTGCCGCGGCCACGGACCCGTATACCAAGGCGGAATGTTTGGAAGCCCATTGGACAGCACCGGAGGGCGCCGCGGTGGCGCTGGGGGGCGTTGCCAAAAATGCGGATAGGGTTGCACTGGCAGGTACAGCAAAGGAGCGCTCCGCTCTTCGTGAATGACCACGGGTGGCCTTGCGTTTGCTTCGAGAATGCTCAGCAAACGTAGGCGCGCGGCAAGAAGCTCTTCCTTGGCAATCTGCTTCTCGGCCCGGAGCTTGTCATCGGGCTGTGGAGCCTGCGGCTGCACTGGCGGCGGCGGGGGTGCCGGTTGGGGAACAATTTTTTGCACCTGATGCGATCCTGCCGGCGGCTGATCGCCGTAACTGACGGCACCCGAAGGGGAAACCCAACGATAGATCGTGGTAGCCGACGCAGCTAGCGGCGGCGCCAGAAAAATCAGAAGCAAAAGCCAACAGCTTCGACTGGCGATCACGTTCCAGCCCTCTACAAGCGACGAAAAATGCGGCATCTGCGTACTCGCGATTACGCGGAGCCTAGCGCATAGACTCTACTCCTATTGTCGCACTTTCCACAGCACCAGCGAGATAACCAGGAAACGCCGCTGCCCATTCGCTGCCTATCCCGATAATCTTTCCTGCCCAGGGACCATGGCCCGGTGCGGCAAC
>DDOU01000181.1:32822-35688 GCA_002341825.1 Candidatus Igneacidithiobacillus taiwanensis
GGCAAAGAGGCGTCGTGAATTTCCTGTAAAGGACCAACAGCGCTACGACCCTCGCCCGACAAACCCTGCGCTTGCCAGAATGGCTTTTCATAGACGGCCAGATATTTGGCGTGGGGTGCCATCCAGGTAGGAGTAGCGGACCATTCCCGCCGCAGTGGCTCGGGCAAAGCCGGCGCAAAATGCAGACACTCGACCGCCAAGCGCGGCGGCAGGGCGAGCAACACCTTATTTGCCTGCCAAACCGTCAATTCTCCATTGTCGCCAACCGTGGTAACGGCTACTTTTCCGCCAACGATCTGCAGCTCCTGCACTACTTGGCCAAAGTGCATGCGCTCGGCAGCGAGATTTTTTTGCAAACCCTCCACCAACGCTGCCATACCGCCCGCTAGTCGCCAGGATTGTGGTACCGAGCGATAGCCGGGCATGTGCTGGGGTGGCGTCGCGTTTGATCGCTCGACGACCATGTTGCCGGTCTCGTACTGCGGGAAGGTCTCAAGCTGCAGTTGCGCAATGAGGTGCGCCAAGTTGTCCTGATATTCGGGCCAATACCAGCTTGGTCCCAGGTCGAAGCGTTGCGTGGAACTGCTACCAGGTGCAGCCACGGAAAGAATTCTACCACCTGCGGCTTGCCTCGCCTCGAGCAGGCACCAATCGGCACGAAGCTTCGTTAGCAAGTGCGCCGCGTACAAGCCGCTCAGCCCCGCGCCGATGATGATGAAATCTGCGGATTTTTTCGTCATGTGCGCACTGTGGCGCAAAATGCGTTGCGCACGCAACGGAGACAACGCCGAAATGTCACAAAGATCGCTGGTTGACCCGTGCCGACAGGGCCCCTGCAGACTCCTTGCGTTCGGAATAGCGATCGGTCAAATAATCGCTGCAGCCGCGGCTGAGCCAGGTGAATTTCAGTAACTCTTCCATGCCGTCTCCTCAGACTAAGGGCAGCCACAGGGCCAAGGCGAGAAGCGTCAGGACGAGCACCGGCGGGGTGATGAGCAATCCGGTGCGCATATACTGGCCCCAGGTAACGGTCATGCCCTTGCGACCGAGCACGTGTAGCCAGAGCAAGGTGGCCAGACTGCCAATAGGCGTGAACTTGGGGCCAAGATCGCAACCAATGATGTTGGCGTAGACGAAGATCTCTCGAATGAGCGGATCCGTGGCCACCGGCAGCTGGTGGATGGCCAAAGCCCCCACCAGGACTGCCGGCATGTTGTTCATCACCGAGGAAAGCGCTGCGGCCAGGAAGCCCGCCCCCACCGCCGCCAGCACGGTGCCCTGCGCCGCCAGATACTCCAGGGCCATGGCCACATAATTGGTCAGACCGGCATTGCGTAGCCCATAGACCACGAGGTACATGCCCAGGCTGAAGATCACGATTTGCCAAGGGGCGCCGTGCAGCACCTTACGCACCGGGATACAAGCGCCCCGCCCTCCTTGCAACCAACGTCCGGCCAAGGCCAGCAGTATGAGCGCTCCCGCCCCGGTCACCACCGAGACCGGCACCTGCCATTGGGCCGTGACGAAGTAGGCCAAAAGCAGCAAAAGCAGTACCGGAAAGGCGGCACGAAAGACCAAGGGGTCTTTGATGGCCGAGCGGGGTGCGTCGAGGTGGGCAGTGGAATACACCGCTGGCACGGCACGTCGAAAGTAGAGCCAGAGCACGCCCAGGGTCGCCGCCAGTGCGACGAGATCGACCGGCACCATCACCAAGGCATACCGATCGAAAGTGATATTGAAATAATTAGCACTGACGATGTTGACGAGGTTGGAGATCATCAGTGGCAGGCTGGTGGTATCGGCCACAAAACCCGTTGCAATGACGAAGGCGAAGGTTGCCTGGGGGGAAAAATCCAGGCGCAGAAGGATGGCCATGACGATGGGGGTGAGTAGCAGGGCCGCACCATCATTGGCAAAAACGGCAGAAATCATTGCTCCCAAGAGGACGATGAGGGGGAACAGCTGGCGACCGCGCCCGCCGCCCCAGCGTGCCACGTGCAAAGCCGCCCAATGAAAGAAGCCAGCCTCATCTAAAATCAGGGAGATAATGATCAGGGCGACAAAGGTGAAGGTGGCATCCCAAACGATATGCCAGACCACAGGGATGTCACGCCAGGTGATAACCCCCGTGGCCAAGGCGACGACCGCGCCGCCAAGGGCGCTCCAACCGATTTGCAGGCCCTTGGGCTGCCAGATGACCAGAATCAGGGTCACGATGAAGATAGCTAGAGCGAGCATTCCGCACTCCTTGGATAGAAAACTCGGGTAGTCTTGACGAGCCCGCAGTATTTGTCAATAATTCAACTAGCGTTGAACTATTGGAATGATATGACCGAAGAAAGCCCCGATCGCATTGTCGCCCGCCTCGAGGCCCTGGCCTCGCCGGTGCGCTTGCAAATTTTTCGCCTGCTGGTGGAGCACGAGCCGGAAGGTCTCTTCTCGGGGCAAATTGCCGAGCAGCTCGGCCAACTGCATAATGGCGTCTCCTTTCATTTGAAGGCGCTGCAGCATGCCGATCTGGTCAGCGTCCATCGCGAAGGGCGCTTCCAGCGCTACCGCGCGCAAATGCCCGTGGTGCGCTCCCTCGTTGCCTATCTCACCGAAAACTGTTGCCGTGGAACGCAGTCTTGCGCCATCCCCAGCGAGCCCGCATCTGGCGCAGCATCCACCCTTTCCCCTGCCCCATCGAGGTCATCCCCATGAAAACCCCCGAGATCCTCTTTCTTTGTACCGGCAACTCCTGCCGTTCTATTTTGGCGGAAGTCACCCTCAACGGCCTCGCGCAGGGCAAGCTGCACGCCACCAGTGCTGGCAGCCATCCGGCAGGCTATGTGCACCCGCGCAGCATCGCCCTGTTGCAAAGGGA
>DDOU01000181.1:35721-37318 GCA_002341825.1 Candidatus Igneacidithiobacillus taiwanensis
ACCCCAGATATTGTCATTACCGTCTGCGCCAGTGCCGCCGGTGAAACCTGCCCCGCCTACCTGGGCCCTGCCCTGCGCGCCCATTGGGGCGTGGACGACCCCGCCAAAGCGACGGGAAGCGAAGCGGAAATCGAGGCAGCCTTCGAGAGGGCTTACCGCATCCTGCGTCATCGCATCGAAGCCCTCCTGCAGCTGCCGGTTGCCGAATGGGTAAACGAGGATCCGCAGCGCCTGCGCGCAGAGTTGGAACGCATTGGTCACAGCGAACCCTGAGGCGCCGATCATGTCTACGGAATTGTCTCCTCTGGTGCCCGATCGACAGGAGTTTCATCTGAGCTTTCGGGTGGCCGATCTCGCCCGCAGCACAGCCTTTTACCGTGACTTTTTCGGCGTCGAACCGAAACAGCAAACGGCGCGCTTCAGCACCTTCATCGTCCCCGATCTGCGTTTGAACTTGGTGATTCTGGTCAACGACCGGGAGGAGCCCCTCGATACCTACAGCCTCTATCATGTGGGTTTGGGGGTAGCGAGTAAGGAGGCGGTGATTGCCGCCTACCACCGCGCCGTGGCCGCCGGCGCCGAGGTAGTCAAGCCGCCGCGCAGCACGTGGCGAGGCACACCCCTGCACGAACTCTGGCTGCGCGACCCTACCGGCTACAATCTGGAGGTGTACGCGCGCATGACCGAGGCGGAGTTGGCCGAGATGCCCGCCGATCAGGAGCCGGTGTTTCTGGTACCGGGCACGGAACCGAAATAGGGTTCTGTGCGGCCCTGCGGGACGGTCAGTCGCAGTTCGACCCCCGCATGCTAGGTACAGAGAGCAGATTGCGCGTCTCCTGGGCAGCAGTCCAGTACCGCGACCAACAAGGCACTGCTACGTCTGTCGAATATTCCAAATGGGCAAACGGGATGCTGCACTCACAGAAGTCCTACACTGGAAACCAGCAAGACACCGGACATGAGTCAAATAGCGCCTTGACTCAGCAAGATCCGCACAACCTTTGGCGAGCAGCACCCCCAGATATTTCGAGGACGTCGATCCTGCTCTGATCACATCATACCGCGCATCATGGCCGGCATTCCTTCCCGCACGAAGCGGGTGATTTCCCGTGCGTGGGCATGGATCACCTTGACCATCTCCGGATCGCTGGAGGTCTCCGTGACCGCCACCCCATCCTTCAGCAACGTAAGTTTGCGCTGATAGAGCCTTGGGTGGGCAAACATCACGGGCACACTGCGACTTATGGGGTAAGGGAAGGGATGATCCGCGGCTAGCCGGGCATACATCTGCTCCACATGGGCCTGCAACAATGCGGCCGTTGCTGGCACATAGGAAATCGTCACGGCATGGACGCCGTCGGGCAAGAAGGTAACCTTGCGATGCACTTGCGCGTGCCGCTCGAAGAGCTCCATGCCGGTGCGCATTGGCCCCCGATTTTCGGGAGACATCATGGCCCGCATCCCCTCCTCGTCGGGACCATTTCCCATCATGCCCCCCATCATCCCACTCATGCTCGAGGCACTGGCGACATCCAGGCGGACATAACCCAGCAGCGCCAAGGCCGAAAAAATGGACTTCATCATTTGTCTGCGGTTC
>DDOU01000181.1:37342-46694 GCA_002341825.1 Candidatus Igneacidithiobacillus taiwanensis
CAAGCCCAGCGGCGATTGCCGCTGTGATGTCGTTGTAACATGCGTTTCGGTGAGTGGTTACCGGTTACGTTCGCGCAACTTTGCTATCCTGATGGCACACTATTCCTATGTGTTGTTCCGCACAGAATACCATTTGCGAAAAGCCACCAGGCTCCGAGTAGATTCCCCGATTCCAAAAGGCCACGTGCCTGCAAGAAGCCCGTAGATCGCAAAACCGACAAGACTGACTGCAAAAGCTAGGGTAAACCAAGATGATTTTTGCTCCATAGCCTAAAACACCATCATCAGATTTACCACAGATGCACCATATACTGTTAGCAGGTTCATGTCCTTCTCTAGTTCGGCCTGCTAAAACCCTACCACCAAAATTGGACTGAGAATAACGAGGATGGGCGGACTCAATCGCTCGCCGTTACGATCCAGCGGAGTCCAGCGCCAGCGACCATCTAGGTCAACCAAGAGCTCCCTGGTGACGCATGCCCCGTATGTTCATGCCCATGGTGCTCGTGAGGGTGAGGGGTGCCACGGAGCATCTGCCAACGCAAGAGTCCTGCCCCGGTTATGAGCAGTTTCGACGACTGCCGACAATTCACGCACAAAGCGAGGGGCGCCGTTGTTATCCCCCAGTGGGCAGAAGCGAGATACGGGCAGCCGATCAAACCCGCTAATGGACTGCAAATGCTCTGGCCCATAAAAGCGCACGGGATATTCAGCGAAAGCGATCTTCTTGTACCCCAGGGCCAAACGCACCCGCTGGCAAAATGGGCAGAAGTCGAAATGCGACAGGGTCAGCATGGCAAGACTCCAGAGCGTGGGCAAGCGGGAGGGAAACCTATTGACAAACACATGCGCCATCGTCAATATGCGCAAAAATACATGTGTAAACGCGCTCATGTCAAGGAGATACCTGTGTCAGAAGCATCCTGCCCCGCTCGATTACTGAGCCCGATTTTCAAGGTCTTGGCCGAACCTAACCGGCTCGCCATCCTCTGCGCGTTAGGGACGGAGTGCCGACCGGTGACCGATATCATCCATGCCACCAAGCTTCCCCAGACCAATGTCTCCTTCCATTTGCGCATTCTACGCGAGGCCGGCTTGGTGCGTGCCGAGCGGCGTGGGAGCTTCGTGTACTACTGCCTTCCCGACCCGGAATTACTGGCGATTCTGCAGTCGTTTCAGGCTTGGGCAAGGGCCCACACCCCAATGCTCACCTTAGTGGAGGGCGATGGCAACGACAATATTTCCCCAACAAAGCGGAGGACAAGGTCATGTGGATGAACGGGGGGTGGGGCTGGATGCCCTCGGGGTGGATCTTTCCGCTGATTTTTCTGGTGCTGATGGTGGTTTTTATGGTTTTGCTGATGCGCGGCGGCATGGACGGCCGCCCGATGTGCGGCGGTTCGCACAAAACGCTCGGATCGGCAGAAACGCCGCGGGAAACCCTGGATCGGCGTTACGCCCAAGGCGAGATCACTCGCGAAGAATACCAGCAGATGCGTAACGAATTGGAAAGCTGAGGGGTAATCATGAACACGAAGGAACCAGCAGCATTCTTCACGGCTACGCTCATGCCGGATCGCAATTGGTGGCAGGCGTTGTGGCCGGATCCCGGGCAGGTTGTGCACAATTTGGGCGTGCGGCCGGGAATGGCGGTACTGGATCTCTGCTGTGGAGACGGCTATTTCACCGCCGCCATTGCGGCGCTGGTAGCCGGGGCCCCGGTTTTTGCCATCGACTTGGATGCGCAGATGCTGGCCGCCGCCCAGTCCGCTTGTATGGAGTTTGAAAACTGCAGCTTTCTGCAGGGCAACGCCATGGAGCTGCAGCATTTGCTCCCCGAGCCAGTGGACTTCTGCCTCATGGCGAACACCTTTCATGGGGTTCCCGAGCCAACCGCCCTGGCCGTAGAGATTGCCCACAACCTCCAGCCTGGGGGGATCTTCGCCATCGTCAACTGGCATGCTCGTCCGCGGGAAGAAACAACCGTGCTGGGACAGGCGCGCGGGCCGCGCACGGAGCTACGCATGACACCAGAGCAGGTGCGCGCCGTTGTCGAACCTTCCGGTCTGCAACTGGATCGCGTAGTCGAACTCCCTCCCTATCATTACGGTGCCCTTTTCCGGCTTCCTGGATAACGGAATCTGCCGGACACTGACCACTGGAAAAACATTTTTGTGACAAGATCAGAACTTTTCCGGACGCAGTTGGCCGTATACTCTGCAGGCTAGCTAGCAAGCTCATCGAACGATGAGGAGGTACGCACATGCTCGAGGAACCGCTGATGGCAGAAGACGGCGCTGCGCCTCGCCTTGTTCCCTGCGCTCTGCGCGCCTGGGAGGCGTCCGGAGCAGAACTTCGGCGTTTCCTGCGCCGTCAATTACAGGGCATGGCTGACCCCGGCGACTGCGACGATCTGCTCCACGATCTGTTCCTCCGTTTGCTCCGTCAGGGCGGGGGCTTCTGTCAGGTGGACAATGCCCGTGCCTGGCTCTTTCAGGTGGCGCGCAATCTGGTTATTGATTACCAGCGACGCTTGCGACCGGAGGACCAACTTCCCGAGGAGCTACACGAAGATGCGCTGGAAGCAGCTCCCGTCGACGATCTGGCGCGCTGCCTGCCTGCAGCCCTGGCGCAGCTGTCCGAGGAGGATCGCGACATCCTGCTGCGTTGCGATCTGGAAGGCATGCCCCAAGCCGAGTTCGCGGCACAGGCGGGCCTTACCTTGCCCGGAGCCAAGTCCCGCATTCAACGCGCCCGCCAGCGCCTGCGTCAGGCCCTGCTGCAGCATTGCGGCGTGCGTTTTGATCCAGACACTGGGCGGGTCTGTTGCCATCGGGGTGCCTAGTCGTTTGTCTTGGACGTTATCCCACCGCCTGTATTGAGAAATAACTCACCTCACATCCAAGCTGCATCCTTTTTCGCCTTGCTGCGTCTTCGTTGCTAACAGACGGCTAGAGGAGAACGCAATGGTCTCACAAGCAAAAGAGGATGCCCATATTCTGCGCACCGCCCCCGCCTGGCGCGCCTGGATCGTGCCGGTGCTGTACGTGCTCGCCTGGTTCGTGCTCTACGACCAGCTCGAACCCGCCACCGACGCCTTCATGCGCTGGCTGTCCGGCGCCACGGGGCTGGCTGCCAGCAGCCACCTCTACAGCGCGCTGGCGTTTTTCGTGTTCGAAGTGCCCAAGGTGCTGATGCTGCTGGCGCTCATCGTGTTCGTCGTCGGCGTGATCCAGACCTTTTTCACCCCGGAGAAGACCCGGGCGATCCTGGCGGGCAAGCGCCAGGGCGTGGGCAATGTGCTCGCGGCAACGCTGGGCATCGTCACGCCGTTTTGCTCCTGCTCGGCCGTGCCCCTGTTCATCGGCTTTCTCACCGCGGGCGTGCCGCTGGGGGTGACGTTTTCGTTTCTGGTCTCGGCGCCGATGGTCAACGAGGTGGCGCTGGCGCTGCTGTTCGGCATGTTCGGGTGGAAGATCGCGGCAATCTACCTCGGCCTCGGGCTGACGGTAGCCATCGTCGCCGGGCTGGTGATCGGGCGGATGAACCCGGTCAATCTGGTCGAAGCCTGGGTGTTCGACATCCCGGCGGTGCACGGCGAGGAAGGCAGGCTAACCTGGCAGGCGCGCTTTGCCCAGGGCTGGAAGCATGTGCGCGACATCGTGCTCAAGGTCGCGCCCTATATCGTCGCCGGTGTGGGCGTGGGGGCGTGGATTCACGGCTATGTGCCGCAGGACTTCATGGCGCACCTGATGGGCAAGAGCGCGTGGTGGTCGGTGCCGCTGGCGGTGTTGATCGGCGTGCCGATGTATTCGAACGCAGCAGGCATCATCCCGGTGGTGCAGGCGCTGCTGGGCAAGGGCGCAGCGCTGGGCACGACCCTGGCATTCATGATGGCGGTCACCGCGCTGTCCTTCCCGGAGTTCATGATTCTGAAAAAGGTGATGAAGCCCAAGCTGATCGCGCTGTTCGCCGGGGTGGTGGCGGCGGGCATCATCGTCGTGGGGTATGTGTTCAATGCGGTGATGTGACGCCTTTCACATCGATCTTTTCTCAATCCAAACAAGGAGACTTTCATGACAGTCAATCGCATGGTGAGCATCATGGCCGGGTTCATGGTGCTGCTCAGTCTGGTGCTCGCGCAAATCAGTCACCAGATCGATCTGCTGCACCCCACCTGGCTGTGGCTCACCGCCTTCGTCGGCCTGAATCTGTTCCAGATGGGCTTTACCGGCTTTTGCCCCGCGGCCAAGGTGTTCAAGGCGCTGGGCATGAAGGAAACCACCAAAGCCTGCGGCACGACGTCGTCGGGCAAGAGCTGCTGCTGAATCATCTCGAGGAGCATTCGCATGACCAATATCAAAATCCTCGGCACGGGCTGTGCCAATTGCAAGGCCACGCAAAAGCTGGTCGAAGACGTGATCGCCGCCAAGGGCATTCAAGCGCAGGTGGACAAAGTCGAGGACATTCCCTCGATCATGAAATACGGCGTGATGAGCACCCCGGGCGTGGTGATCGACGGCAAGGTGGTGCATTCTGGCGGCGTCCCCAGCCGGGCGCAGGTCGAGAGCTGGTTCGGAGCCTGAACATGAAAAAACACACGCTCTTCTCCGCTTCGCGCCTCGTCGGCGCCGCGTTGCTCGCGGCTTGCAGCCTGTGGGCGCAGGCCGCCCAGGCCGACTCGGCCACCTGGAAGCAGACCATCATCACCCCGGAGACCGCGCTCAAGGCGGCGCAGGCGGCCAAGGCCGAATGCGCCAAGCGCGGCTGGCAGGTGGCGGTGGCCGTCACCGACCCATCGGGCTTGCCGCTGGTGCTGCTGCGCGACCGCTATGCCGGCTGGCATACGGTGGCTGCGGCCGAAGGCAAGGCGCGCACCGCAGCGAGCTGGCGCGAGGCAACGAGCGCGGTGGCCGCGCGGGTGAACAAGCCGGGGGCGGCGGAGTCGGCGATCAAGAACCTGCCCGGCGTGGTGATGATCGGCGGCGGGCTGCCGATCGAAGCCGCTGGGCAGATGGTCGGCGCCATCGGGGTGTCGGGTGCGCCGGGCGGGGCGAATGATTCGATTTGTGCCGAAGCCGGATTGCAAGCCATTACGGCAGATCTCAATTTTTAACACCGAAAAGCCCAGTGTGTGCATCTTTTTGGCGTGATGTTCGTCCTAGGGGTAGTTACAGAATTACGAGGAGTAGACGATGAACAGAAGAGGCTTTTTGTTGACGAGTGCCAGCGCGGGAGCTGCTGCCTTGTTGTCTCCGGTGCTGAGCAACGGCGCCACAGTGGAATGGGCGGATGCGAGTTACGCCGCCTTCCCCCAAAGCTATGTGGTGGAATTTCGGGTCACGCCGCCACAACAGCAGGCCGTACTGCAAGCGGTAGCCGCGCTAAGCAAAGAACTACAGGGACGGACGGGTTATCTGGGTGCCACTCTCAAGCAGATGCAGGGAGAGTCGACCATGGTCAAAAACTACCCTCCGGTCTTCAAGGGAGTCTTGGCGGCGGCGAGTGCCGAATCAGCCGCAGAGGGGCGTTTACCGTATGCCAATGTGCTGTTCCTACGCTTTGCCAACGCGACAGAACTACCCCGCGCCGAGCTGGATGCCTGGGTGCAGAATCGTCTCGCCCCGCATGTGCAGTTCACACCGCCAGGCGCGGCGAAGCCGTTGGAATTCACACCACTTACCGGGGTCTATGCAACGGTCATCGCTGGCGATCGTCACGAGATTCACGACTCGCCCACTGCCATCGCGCAGTTTCTTGGCCAGCAGGACGATACGCCACAACGGAAACTCGTCACCGTCATCAATCATGTGATGGTTCCCGATACGCTGCACGCCGAGCTGGAGGCCAAAGTCGGGCCACTTTTGAAGGTCGCCCAAAACACCTTTGAACCCAAGGACGACCCCAATGGCGTCGGCCAACCCGGTAGCCGCGACAATCGCGATTATCGCAAGGCCGTAAGTACCGAGATTCTGGTCAACACCCAGCCCTATGGGTCGCTGCGCAACTACCTGATGCATGGCGTCTGGGAGTCGGTCTGGGATCACGAAAATTCCCATCTCGACCCGCGCTTTCAGCATGCCTTCATGGCGGTGGCGCCGTATGTGGTTTCGGGCCCGGTGGAGCCTTTCTACCACACCCTGTTTTTGGAAAACCGCGCGTAACTAACTCATCTGAAAGGAGAGCACCAATGTCCGATACCTCCCGTCCCAGTCCCGAGCAGATCTTTGCCGGTATGCGGCAAGCCATGGGCCATGTACCCAGTGCCATCGAAAAGTCGGTGAGTGCCGATGCCGAGCTGATCCACGAGCATATGCGCTCCCGGGCCTTTGCCATGCCCACCGAGGGGGCGCTGGACGATGAAACGCGCACCCTGGTTTACCTCGCGGCAGCCCTGGCCGCCTCGAGTCAAGCCTGCATCCAGGCCATGGCTAAAAAAGCCGCGCATCAGAAGATCCCCGCCGCCAAGGTGATGGAAACCGTGCGCATCGTCCGCTATGCCATGGCGACCAAGGTCATTGGCGATGCCGAACCGGTCTTCGCCGCGCTCGGTGCCGAAGGCTAAGAGCTTGCTCCTGGGGGTGGGACCGCTCTCGCGGTCCCGGTCCTGGGACTACAACAGAAGGACTCGGTGTATGAGTAGGTTGGGCCCATTGGGACAAAAAGCTCGGCAGGCAGCAGCGGCACGCATGCGCCTCATCCCAGTGTTGCCCTTTGCCATCCCTCTAGTCTTGCTCCCCCTCCTGCCACTTGCCTTGTGGAAGGCTGATGATCCCCAGGGTTTTTTAGCACAACGTGAGGATCTGTTGTTTGGGCTCTTGATCTTCATTGTCGCGGTGCGCTTCTTGTTGCTGGATCTCATGCTGTTCTATGTCTCGCGGGCACGCCGCTCCCTACATCTGGATCTATTGCAGATCGTTTTTTTGTATCTCGAAGTCACGGTGGTGACGCTACTGTACTTTGCATTGCTCTATGACCTATATGGGGTTTTTCATCTGTTTCAGTACAGCGGCCCAAATGCCGCGCAACAGGCTCTGGCCCTGAACGGCCATGATCTGCTGCTCTCCTTGTATGTTTCCACCGAATTTTTTACTACCTTGGGCAATGGGGATTGGATACCGCGCACCCTCAATGCCATGTTGGCAGCGGGGATCGAGGCCCTACTCGGCTTTGTGCAGGGAGGGGTGTTCTTTGCCGTCTTGATCTACGCCCATCAAGATCGAACGGGTAAGTGAGATGACAGCACTTCGCGCCGCCCACGGCAAATCTCCTGCTATACTTCGGACGTCTATATCCAATGTGACAGAGAGCCTTGTGCCACCGGGGACCACCATGCCAAGACGACCGCGCGCCGCATTCCTTGCTGCAGTGCTCTTGCTGAGCGCCGCCGGGGCACGGGCCGAAGACCTGCTTTCGGCCTACCACCAAGCCTACCGCACCGACCCGGCTCTGGCCGAGGCACGGGCGCAGTTACAGGCAACGCTGCAAGACCGCCCTGCGGCACGAGCGGCATTCCTGCCGCATTTGGGTCTCGGGGCCAGCGTAGGTTTCAACACCGGACACTTTTCCGGTTTTGCCGGGCTCGACCTCAACAAAGCGTATTATTCCGACAGTTACAGCGTCACCCTGACCCAGTCGGTCTTCAACGGGCAGAGCTACACCGCCCTGCACGAGGCCAGCAGCCGCATTCAGGCGCAAACGGCGGCGCTGCTCTACAGCGAGCAGCAACTGGCCCTACGGGTAGCCACGGCGTACTTTCAGGTGCTCGAGGCCCAGGCCCAGGAACGAGTAGCCGAGAAACAGCGACAGTTACTGGAGAGCATCTATAAACAAACCGAAGCCACCCTCAAGATCGGCACCGGTGACATCATTGCCGTGCGCGAGGCGCAGGCCCGCCTCGATGCGGCCCGTGCGGACCTGATCCGCGCGCAGAATACGGTGGCAGTGGCCCAGCGTGGGCTCGAGCGTCTTACCCATGCCCCAGTGGGGCAACTAGCGGATCTGCGCAGTTTTACGCCGGAAGGCCCCCATCCTGACAACATGGAAGCCTGGGTCCAGGCAGCCCTGCAGGATCAGCCTCTCCTCCGCGAAGCCCAAGCGCAGTTGCAAACTGCCCAGGAGGAAGTCCAGTACCAGCAGCGGGCGCGCTGGCCAAAGCTGGACCTACAGGGTGTTGCCCAGCATATCCACGGCAGTCCCTTTCCGGGATTCAACGAGAACCAGGCCGGGGTGAGCCTGAACCTTTCCATGCCCTTGTACGAGGGAGGCAGTATTTCCAGCGGCGTCCAAAAGGCCCAAGCCCTGAGTGTGGCCCAGGTCGACCATGTGGGCAGCGTGCGTGATGAGGTACGGCTAGACACCCAGACCGCCTTTCTGAACCTGCAAGACAGTGTTTCCCAGCTCGAGGCGGCCAAAGCAACGGTGGAATCGGCTAAAGTTTCGCTGACCGGCACCCGTAAAGGCTATGAGGTGGGAACACGCTCCATCATCGACCTGCTGCAGACCGCTACGGACTACATTCGCGCCGAACAGGACTACAACGTCGCCCTCTATCGTCAGATTCTAGCCCGAGTCCAGCTCAAAGCGGCTGCCGGGCAGCTGAATCTGCAGGACCTCCAGGCCGTGAACGGTCTGCTGCAAACGAATTGAAGACACCATCAGAAAGGAAGCTTGTCATGGCCAGCAAAAAGAAACGCGTCATCCTGCTGCTACTGGTCTTACTGATTGGCGCCGGTTTGGCCTACTGGTGGACCCACCGCCCGACCACCAATCCCCATACCTTGACCATCTACGGCAACATCGATATCCGCGAGGTACAGTCGGCCTTCAATGACAGCGGGCGGGTGCAGAAGCTGCTGGTGCAGGAAGGCGATCGCGTTACTCGGGGACAGTTGCTGGCGGAGCTGGATCCAACGCGCTTTCAGGATGCCGTAGACCGAGACCAAGCGACGGTAGCCGCCCAAGAGCAGGTTTTGGCGCGCCTCCTGGCGGGTTCCAGACCGGAGGAGATTGCCGCCGCGCGGGCCCAGGTGGCAGCGGCCCAGGCGGCTCTCCAGAACGCCGAGATCACTTGGCGACGGCAAGAGGCCCTGGCTGCTGAGCAGTACGTTCCCAAACAGAGCGCCGACAATGCCGCCGCCGCCTTGAAGACCGCACGGGCCAACCTCGACCATAGCCAACAGGGCCTCCTTCTCGCCATCAAAGGACCGCGCAAGGAAGACATTGCCGCCGCCCGCGCGCAGTTACAGGCCGAGCGCGCCGCCTTGGCCCTGGCCAAGCGGGAATTGCAAGATACCAAGCTCTATGCCCCGGAGGATGGCGTGGTGCAGGACCGCATCGTCGAGCCCGGCGA
>DDOU01000181.1:46776-48429 GCA_002341825.1 Candidatus Igneacidithiobacillus taiwanensis
GTGCGGCTGGGGATGCGCGCGCAGATCGAGAGCGACTCCTTCCCCGGCAAGCAGTTTGCGGGTTGGGTGGGCTTTATCTCGCCAACGGCGGAGTTTACCCCCAAGACGGTACAAACCACCGAACTCCGCACGGAGCTGGTCTACCGGGTGCGGGTCTATGCCTGCAACCCGGAGCACAAGCTGCGCTTGGGCATGCCGGTGACGGTGCAGATTCCCCTGCAGAACAACCAAGCCCAGGCCCTCTCCGAGCATCCCTGTGGCCACTGAAATACCTTCTACCAGCCCCTTGCGCTTCACGGCGGTGCGCAAACGCTTCCAACGCGGCAAGGACGCGGTCCTCGCCCTCGATGGCCTGGACCTGGAACTCGCGCCTGGGCAAGTAACGGGCCTGCTGGGGCCGGATGGGGCGGGCAAGACCACCCTCATTCGCCTCGCTGCGGGCCTTTTGCGCCCCAGCGAAGGGCAAGTATTCCTCTTTGGTCGGGAAATCAGCGCCGGCGCAACGGACCTGCAGGAAAAGATTGGGTACATGCCGCAACGCTTCGGCCTCTACGAAGATCTCACGGTACAGGAGAATCTGGATCTCTACAGCGACTTACAAGGACTCGATCCAAAACAGGCCCAGAGCCGCCAAGAAGAGCTCCTCAAACTCACTGCCCTGGGGCCCTTCGGCAAGCGGCGTGCGGGAGCCCTCTCCGGGGGCATGAAGCAGAAGTTGGGGCTGGCCTGCGCCTTACTGCGAGCACCAAAGCTGCTGCTCCTCGACGAACCTACGGTGGGGGTGGATCCCATCGCCCGCCGCGAGCTCTGGGAGATCGTCCAGGGTCTGCGCGGCGCCGGGACGACGGTATTGATGAGTACGGCTTATTTTGACGAGGCCGAGCGTTGCGATGCCATCGTCCTGCTCCATGAGGGCAAGGTGCTCCGCCAGGGGAACCTGCAGAGCTTTACCGATCCCCTGCGCGGACGATGTTTTTTGGTGCGCCATGCCGACATGCGCCGGCGTGCCCTGCGCGAATCTTTGCAGCAGCGCCCCGGCGTACGGGATGCGCGGATCGTTGCCGACGGCATCCGCGTGCTCACCGGCCCTGATGCGGTAACCCCCGCTGCCGGCGAGCAGTGGGAGCCGATTGCGCCGGCCTTTGAGGACGCCTTTGTGGAGCTCTTGGGTTCGGGAACGACAGCGGCGATCGGCACCGCGCCGGCAAGGGCGACCACCGACGACAAGGCTACCGAGGCGGTGGTGGAAGTGGACGGCTTGCGCAAGTTCTTCGGCCATTTCGAGGCGGTCAAAAGCAGCACTTTTACCGTGCGCCGCGGCGAGATCTTTGGCCTTTTAGGGGCCAACGGCGCTGGCAAAACCACCACCTTTCGTATGCTCTGCGGTCTGCTGCCGCCCTCCGCGGGCACCCTGCGAGTAGCCGGGGTAGACATGCGCCGGGCGAGCAGCGCCGCCCGCGCCCGCATCGGTTATGTGGCGCAGAAATTCGCCCTCTACGGTAACCTCAGCGTCGATCAGAATCTCGCCTTTTTTGCCGCCGCCTACGACTTGCGTGGCAAGCAACGGCGTGCGGCCCTCGCCCGTGCCCGCGAGGAGTTTCAGCTTGCTGCCTATGGCGCCGTCAATGCCGACGACCTGCCCCTGGGCATCAA
>DDOU01000181.1:48514-49835 GCA_002341825.1 Candidatus Igneacidithiobacillus taiwanensis
TTCTGGCAGCGCATCAATGCGCTGGCGGCGCAAGGGGTGACGGTGCTCATCACCACCCATTTCATGGACGAAGCGGAATACTGCGATCGACTAGTTTTGATGTCTTTGGGGGAGGTTCTCGCCCAGGGTAGCCCCGCCGAACTACGGGAGCAGGCCAAGAGCGCGGAGCGTCCCGATCCGAGCATGGAAGATGCCTTCATTCATCTCATCGAAGCCCATGAAAGCCAGATCCGGAGGGCCTCGTGAGTCCCCGGCGCCTGCGCGGACTTATCCGCAAAGAGTTCCTGCAGATCCTACGCGATCCCTCGGCCATTGCTATCGCCTTTTTTTTGCCGGTGTTCCTGCTCTTTCTTTTCGGCTACGGGGTGTCTTTGGATGCTCGCCACATCCCCCTGGCGGTGGTGGTGGACCAGCCAACGGCACAGACCAGCGCCTTTGTTGGCGGCCTGCAGCAATCCTTCTACTTTGCACCCAAACCTTTCCTCAGCATGCAACAGGCCCAAACTGCGCTCATGCAGCGGCAGGTCGATGGCATCGTTTGGCTGCGTTCCAATTTCAGCCGCCAGATTCTGCAGGGGGATACGGCCTCCATCGGGGTCTTCGTCAACGGCGTCGATGCCAACAATGCCCGTATCGCCGAAGGCTACTTGCAAGGGGCTTGGCAGAACTGGCTGCAACAACGTGCGCTGGCGGCCGGACAGCCCCTGATCATCCCGGTAGATGGCGAGGATCGGATTTGGTTCAACCCCGCCCTGCGCAGTCGGGACTATCTGGTACCGGGACTGATTGCAGTCATCATGACCCTGATTGGCGCCCTGCTCACGGCCTTGGTGGTGGCCCGGGAGTGGGAGCGGGGGACCATGGAGGCGCTCATGGCCACCCCGGCGCAAATGGCCGAGATCCTGCTCGGCAAGCTGATTCCCTACTATGTCATGGGCATGGGCGGCATGCTGCTTTCGGTGGCCCTGGCGGTTTGGCTCTTTGCCGTGCCCCTGCGCGGCAGTTTTGTCGTCCTGTTACTCGCCTCGACCCTCTTCTTGCTGGTCGCCTTGGGCATGGGGCTGCTCATTTCCAGCGTGGCACGCAATCAGTTCGTGGCGGGGCAGATTGCCATCATCGTCACCTTCCTGCCGGCCTTCATCCTCTCGGGCTTCATCTTCTACATTCCCTCCATGCCCGAGGCGATTCAGGTGATTACCCACGTCGTTGCCGCGCGCTATTTCGTGAGTATTCTCCAAACCCTTTTCCTTGCCGGCGACGTCTGGCCCATCATCCTCTGGAATAGCCTCGCCCTGTTGCTCATGGCGATCTTTTTTCTGGG
>DDOU01000181.1:49882-51600 GCA_002341825.1 Candidatus Igneacidithiobacillus taiwanensis
TTGGTGATCAAGGAATTCCTCGCCATCCTGCGGGACAAAAAGAGCCGTTTCGTCCTCATCGGTCCGCCCATCATCCAACTGCTGGTCTTTGGGTACGCCGCCACCTTCGACCTCGATCACATTCCCTATGCCGTTTACAACCAAGACAGCGGCTTTGCCTCCCGCGAGCTGCTTGGCTACTTTCAGGGTTCGCGCGCCTTTCGGCAGGTAGCGACCATCACTCGCGACGGGCAGATCGCCCCTCTCATCGATCGCGAAAAGGCACTGCTGGTCTTGCAGATCGGCCCGCATTTCACGGAAGATTTGCTGCGGCACCATCCGGCTCCGGTGCAAGTGATCATCGACGGGCGCAATTCCAATACCGCCACCATTGCCCTCAATTACGTCAACAGTATTTTGCTCTCCTTTGACGAACGCTGGGCGCGGGAGCATCACTGGGGCAGCCCACCGGCGCAACTGGTCGCCCGCGCCTGGTTCAATCCCAATCTACTATCGCGCTGGTTCATCGTTCCGGGCATTGTCGCCCTGCTTACTCTGGTGGTGACATTGCTGGTGACGGGGCTCTCGGTAGCGCGGGAACGAGAGCAAGGAACTTTCGATCAGCTACTGGTGACCCCCATGACGCCCCTGGAGATCTTGGCTGGCAAGGCCTTGCCGGGGATCCTCGTGGGCGCCGTCGAAGGTACCTTCATCTCCTTGGTGGCGGTGTTCTGGTTTGGCGTGCCCTTCCTTGGTAGCGTCTTCGCCCTGATCGTGGGGATGCTGCTCTTTCTTTTTGCNNGCCGTCGGCATCGGCTTGATGATCTCGTCCTTGTCCATGACCCAGCAGCAGGGCCTGCTCGGCGCCTTTCTCTTTTTGGTGCCGGCCATCATCCTCTCGGGCTTTGCCACCCCCATCGCCAATATGCCGGAACTGGTGCAAGACCTCACCTACGCCAATCCTATGCGCTATTTTTTGGTGATCGTGCGCGGAGTCTTTCTGGAAGGAGACGGACTGCGGGATCTATGGAGCCAGTATTGGCCCCTGGCCATCATCGCGGCCCTGAGCATGAGTGCCGCCGCCTGGCTTTTCCGTCATCGCATGCAATAGGGGGGCGTATGTTGCGGATCTGGATCATCGAGGCAGTCATCAGTTTGCTCTTGGGTGCCGTTGTCTATCGCCTGAGTTATAGCGTCTTGCGCCACTATTGCGGTGCCTGGGTAGTGGTCCTGCTGACGGCAGTCCTACTGGGGGCAGGCATCTCGGGTGCCCTTGATCCCGCCCTATTGCACGATCTGCGCGCCAACGAAGCCCCGCCGCCCACCTGGCTTCTGCCCCTCACCCGCGCTTTGGCCTATCTCTTTGGCGCCTGGATTGTCGAACGCATCCTGCACAAACGTGAGCGTCTGGGCTTTGGGCCCAATGCCAGTCGCGGAAATTGACTTGGACGCTCTCCAAATGATGCAACCAAACAGGAGCATTCTCCTTCTTACCGTAACGCTACGGAATAGGTAACAAGGATCTCGTTTTCGCCGGGATTGCGGGTGTAAAGATCGCCATTGGACAAATGTGCGATCTTTACACCGAGACGCTGCCCAGCAGCCAATTGATACGCTAGCCCCAGCTCCAATCGAAAGAGAAAGGTACTTCCCATATTCTTGCTTTGCCCTTGACGATAGCCGCCAATCCCGGCTTCAGGGGTGAGTATCCAGTGGGGTGAGAGCAGGACATTGGCATA
>DDOU01000159.1:0-5712 GCA_002341825.1 Candidatus Igneacidithiobacillus taiwanensis
CATCGCTCGTTTTTTGCAGTATGTAGATCCCGCTGCGTAAGACATCAACCCGAGAGACTATTTTGGCTGACCTCTGAAAAACTACAGCTCCAAAGCGGGAGAACGACTCCTCTTGCGAGGGGCATCAGGAAGGCGTGAAGCACAGTAACGCATGCACCTCGTCCAAATGCACCACCTGTTGCATGCTCAAGACGAGTCTATGTTGTTCCAGTCAGCTTCTACGACAACTCGTATGTTGCCGGTTGGCTGATGCTTTCTGCTATTGCTGCTTTCCTGTCGTGCAATAGGAAACCCTAATTGCTTACTAAAAATAGGCCTTATCAAGATGTTTGCTGCCGGACGGCTGCCAGAGCGGGATTCGTTGCGATTCATCCAAATTCATCGCAATTGCGACGAATAGAAAAGTTGGGAAATTGGAAGTGTTATTCCTGAAGGATGACAATGTCAGGACAGGCTATTTTAATTGGTGGAGCCAAGCGGGATCGAACCGCTGACCTCTTGAATGCCATTCAAGCGCTCTCCCAGCTGAGCTATGGCCCCGTTTTCTGGTCGGCGTACTATTCCAGAAGCCGGGGTCCGTGTCAACAGACAACGCGTCAGGCGCGGCGCCGACCGAGCACCACCACATCGCTGCCAAAGGGATGGATACTGGGCTCAAGCCCGGCGGCTGCGAGGGCATCGGCAATTTCTTGTGGCCGCAAAAAATGGTTGCCCTGCACGTGCTCGGTAAGGTTCTGAAAGGCCATACCCCGGTAGGCTGGCTCGCGTAGGACTTGGGTGTCGTCGGGCCAGGCGGGTTCCCAAATGACCAGCGCTCCGCCAGGGCGCAACTCCTGCTCTAGGCGCGTAAAGAGTGTGCCCCGCTCCTCCCACACATGGTGCAGAGCACGATTCATAGCGATGAGATCTGCAGGCTCGGGCAACTGAAAATGATGGATATCGCCCTCGGCAAAGTGCAGTCGCTCTCCCAGCCCCTCGGCCTTGGCAAGCTCTGTGGCCTGACGAACATTTTCCGCAAAACCGTCCAAACCAAGACCCCGCAGACCGGCGCACTGGTGCAAGAGAGCGCGCAAATACCAGCCGTTGCCGCAGCCCAAATCCACCGCCAAACCCTGGCGCGCGTTTATTTCGCTAAAAAAGGGTAAGGCCGGAACGATTTTTTCTTCAAAAGTACGGCGGAAATTGTGCTCCAACATGGCACCAAACCAAGGCAAGATCGTTTCCCGCTCGGCCAAGACCTTCTCGCCAGGGCGCTCGCCGGTACGCATCAGGCCGGCGGCACGTTCGGCCATATGGGCACTTAGTACCGTACCAACTGCGGCGGCCATGCGGCTTTGGGGGTGCTCTGGCCGCATCAGATCGCCGTCTTCGCTGAGGCGATAGGTCTCCCCCTCTTTCTCCAGCCAAGAGAATGCATAGGCGGCATCGCACCAGCGCTGCAGGTATCCGGCATCCAGGTGGGTTTCTTGCGCCAATGCCGCAACCGATGCCGGCCCCATTCGATGCAGAGCCGAGAACAGTCCATTGACTACCCCAATGAAGGCAATATGCAAAGACATAGCGCCTTGCGAACGCGCCCGTAGTTCTTCAGCAGAAATCATTTCGCTTCTCCTTACAGCAGATATTTGAGGCCCACAATGGCCAACACGATCAGGGTACCGCGCAAAAAGGCCTGTTGATTGATTTTGAAATGCAGATGATTGCCAGCCCAAAGGCCGAGCAAGGTCGGTGGCACCAGCAGCAGGAAGCCCAAGGCCAAGGGGCCGGTGAGCAGCGCCAAAAAAATGTACATAAAGGCGCGGATCACATTATCCGACAGGGCAATGCCCTGAAAGGTAGCGCGAAAGGCTCGCTTGTCGAGGTGGCGCATCTGCAAATAGGCAACAATGGGCGGACCACCACCGCCGTAGAGGCTGCCGATGATTCCCCCAAAGGTGCCCAAGGGCACGCCCCAGGGCAGCGATAAACGTGGCAATTTCTCCGGCTTGAGCAACAGGGCGTAGAGCACGTAGGCGAGGATGAAAACACCGAGAAAGCGGGTAAGATCCTGCGCATTGCTATCCGCCAGTACAAAGGCGCCAATCAAGAGCCCCAGCAGACTGCCGGGAAGCAGCCAGCGCAGTTCCGGCCAGCGGATTTCGGAGAAATCGTAGGCACCCAACAATACGGAGCCGAGCAAATCGAGGAGCAGGACTACCGGCACGACCTCCTTGATGGGAAAAAGCAGCGTCAACAACGAAACCGAGATCAGCCCCGAGCCAAAACCGATCACGCCTCGCACGTAAAAAGCCAGAAAGACGATAAAGGCAGCAATCCCCCACAATAGGGGATGGGCCAAGAGACTACTGGCCGCGAGACTAGCGGTGGCGGACAACTCGCCCCCAATGTGCATAACCTGCTCCTATAAATTCTATTGAAAAATAGAGAAAAACGCCTACACTCTAAACCATCACTTTAGCATGGAGCGGCAGCGTCGTGGTCGCGATACGGAAAACGTTCATCAATTCTTTGTTTTTTATAATATTTATTCTGGCACCCTGGATAGCCAGCGAGGCCCGCGCGGAAACCGTGGCCGCTCAGCCCCCCATCGATGCGCGCGCCTACATCCTCATGAACGCCGATACGGGGCAGATCCTGGCCGCAAAAAACGCCTATCAGCCCTACGCCATTGCCAGCCTGACCAAGCTGATGACTCTGTATTTGCTTTTTCAAGACATAAGTAACGGTCATCTGCAACTCCACGAACAATACACGCCCTCCCCCGCTGCCTTACGCACTGGCGGCTCGTCGATGTTTCTGCGTGCTGGGCTGCCCTTTACCCTCTCCCAGCTCATCCTTGGCATGACGGTGCCCTCGGGCAACGATGCCGCAGTAGAGGCCGCGGTGCTGGTGAGTGGTAACGTGCCCAGCTTTGTGCAGCAAATGAACGCCACGGCAAAGCAGCTGGGCATGCTTTCGACCACCTATTACAACCCCGATGGCTTGCCGCATCCCAACAACTACTCCAGCGCCTACGATCAGGCAATTTTGACGCGCAACATCATGCAGCGCTTTCCCGACTTCATGCCCTATTTCAACCACGAGAATTTCACGTACGCCGGCATCACCAGTCCCAATCCCAATCTTCTGGTCGGCCGCGTACCCTTTGTGACCGGCATGAAAAGCGGCTATACCGATGCTGCAGGTCATTGTTTGGTCGTTACCGGAACCCAAGGCAATGTGCATTTGATTGCCGTGGTTCTCGGCGTTCCCTCCTTTCATAATGAGAGCAGAGGCTTTTGGAAAACTTCCTGGGAAAGCCTCAAACTGCTGGACTGGGGCTTTGCTCGCACCCTCTGGTTGCCGCAATTGGAACCCACCGCTGCGGAGCAATGATCAATGCCCGGGCAGCTCCTGCGTCGCGGCCTTGGGCTTGGCTTTCGGGCTACGCAGCAGCAGGATCAGTGGGAATAAGGCCAAGAAACTATAAAACGCGAGAATAAGGGCATCCAATATCCCGCGCATGCCCGCTTGGGGAAGAATGACGAGTTGCCCGAGTATATGCCACGCTTGCTCTGTCTCGCCCAGCCCCATGGCCGCCAAATACCGATGCAAAGCCGGATTGAAAGGGTTAACGTGCCCCCCCATTTGATTCCAGCCCATTTGTTGTCCCTGGGTCATTACTGTCGAGACGATGGCAATACCAATGCTGCCACCGAGAGTACGCATAAGATTGAAAATTCCCGAGCCCTCCGCTTGGTCTTTTGCATTGATGGTAGAAAATGCCAACGTGAATAGCGGAATGCTGACCAGACCCAAACCCAGTCCCCGAATGAAGGCGGGCCAGATGATCCACCACATACTTATATCGAGATTGTATTTCGTGGTATACCAACTGCCGATACTGCCGAAAACGATTCCCACCAACACGATATTGCGCGGATTGATGTTGCGTGTTAGCAAACGGCCGGCAAGCATCATTGCAATCATCGCACCAATACCTTGGGGTGCCATCACCAAGCCCGTGGTAAAGGCCTCATAACCCAGAAAGTCTTCGAGCATAATCGGCAAAATTACCATGGCGCCGAAAAGCGCCAAGCCAAAAATGGCTATACCCACGCTCCCGAGCGCAAGATTGGCATCCTTGAGGAGACGTAAATTCACCACCGGATAATCGACAGACAAGGAGCGCCAAGCAAAAAATAACAGGCCCAAAACGGCAACCAAACTCAAGATGATAATGGCATGCGAGCTGAACCAATCGTCCTGGTTACCTAGACTCAGCACCGCTTGCAGACCGCCAAAACCGACCGCCATGAGCGCAAAGCCCAGCCAGTCGATGCGCCGCGGCTGCTCGCTGCGACCGAGATTGGGCACCGACCGCAGCAATAAAAGGGCGAGAATCCCAAAAGGGATATTGACATAGAATACCCAGCGCCAACTGAGGGTGTCCGTCAACCAACCACCGAGGGTCGGACCCAGGATGGGCCCGACCATGATGCCCATGCCCAAAATTGCCATCGCCTGACCGCGCCTATGTGGCGGATAGGTACTGAGCATGATGGTCTGCCCCACTGGCGCCAGAGAGGCACCAAAAAACCCCTGCAGCAAGCGCCACAGCACGATTTCGGGCAGGCTGTGCGACTGTCCGCACAACGCCGACGCGACGACAAAACCCGCCACGCTCCAGAGCATGACGGCGCGTTGCCCGTAACGCTCCACCAAGAGCCCGGTGAGGGGCAGGAGGATGACGTTGGCGACCATATAGCTGGTCAATACCCAGGTGATTTGATCACTATTGGCCTGCAGCGAGCCGCTCATATACGTGAGCGCGACATTGACGATGGTTAGATCGAGCACCTGCATGACCACCGCGAGCATGACCGCGATGGTGATGACGACCACAGACGTATTCTCGGAATCGCTCATCGGTCTCTCCACGATTTTCTGCAGTGTACTGACCGATCGGTCGGTATGCAACCGAGACGAGCTTGCGCGAGGCCCGATCTAGGGCAGCCAGGCCTTCATCCAATCATCGAGATGCTCTTCCAGCAACCAATACCTGCGCACATGCTCCCGCAAGCGGTCACCCGCCGCGCCAAGGGCGACACGATCCGCCACCGCCTCGCGAATCGTCCGGGTCCAGTCGCGGTAGCGGTTGGCAACACGCCACACGGGAAAATCACCTTGGTAGGGAAAAATGTCCGTACAAACGACGGGGTAGCCGAGAATGCCGTATTCCAGGAGCCGCAGGTGGCTTTTTGCCTCGTTAAAAGGATTCTCCTCCAGCGGCGCCAAGGCAAGGTCGAGATCTAGGCTGGCGAGTTTGGCGGGGTACTGCGGCAGAGGCACACCACCGTGAAACTCGGCAACATAAGGCCGCAAGGCGTCGGGACAGAGCCCAAAAAAGATCCAGTCGACCTCATCGGCCAAGTCGCGGACCACATCGGCAATCATCTCTAAGTCGCCGGTATGCCCTACTCCTCCCGCCCAACCCACTCGCGGCTTGGCGGCACCTCGCCGCGTCGGTTGCAACTTGCCCCAAACGGCATCCTCAATACAGTTGGGCTGCACCCAGACTTCGTCGCTAAAACCTTTGTAGGCTTGGGCGAGAGGCTCCGTCGCCACCACTAACCGATTGCAGAGGCCCGCCGCTTTGCGAAACCGCTTGGCAATGTCCTTGTGGATGTGGGCCTTGTGCAGACTTTTTACCGGCAAGTTGGTGATGAGATC
>DDOU01000159.1:5748-10261 GCA_002341825.1 Candidatus Igneacidithiobacillus taiwanensis
GCCTCGATCTGCGGCCACTCCATTTGCCGCTGCAGGACGATACTCTCCGGCGCCATGCGCGCCATTTCGGCCGGCTCAAAAATGCGCATGGTTTCCCAACCCTGCACCCGCCCGGCCTGCTGCAGGGCTCGCATCGGGCTGATGATGCGATACTCGCCGCAACCCTCGCGGTCGGCAGGATGCACAAGGATGCGTGGGCGCGGACGCCAGGCGGGATCCCAGGTCAACGCAGCCTCGCTCTCGATGAGAAAATCGGTACTGGCAAGACTCAGCTGGCGGTTATAGGCAGGATCAAAGGCCAACTGCGGCATCCATTTACGGTAAAACGCCATCTTTTCGCCAGCAAAGCGTTTTTCCTTTTCCGGATTCGGTTTCTGCTCTACCTCGCCACGCTGACTAGCCGACCCTTCGTGCAGCAGCATGGCCCAAGGGGTAAAAACAATTTTCTTACCCAACGCACGCACTTTGAGACACAAATCGATGTCGTTGTAGGAAACCTGAAAACTCTTTTCATCAAGCCCGCCAACGTCGACATAGAGTGATTTGGCAATCAGGAGGCACGCGCCAGTTACCGCCGATAAATTCTGCGTGAGCATGGCACGGCCAAAATAGCCGCGATATTCCGGGGGTTGACCAATGAAAGGGTGTTCCGCCGGCCCTTTCATGCCCAATATCACGCCCGCATGCTGAATTTTACCATCAGGAAAAAGCAATTTGGCGCCAACGATCCCCACCTCCGGCCGCAAGGCATGGCTCACCATTTCGTCCAGCCAATCGTCATGCAAGGCTGCGGTATCGTTATTGAGCAGCAGAAGAAATTCCCCTTTAGCCGCCGCCACTGCGCGGTTATTCATCGCCGAAAAGTTGAATGGACCGGGGTGCTGCAGCACCCGAAGACGACCGCCCAGGCTTTCTTCTTGCGCCGCCAGCAATTCCAGATATTTGACGGCTTCGGGATCATCGCTGCCATTGTCGACAATCAGTATTTCGTAGTTGGGGTAGCGCGTTTTTTCGATAATCGACTCGACACAACGCTGAAGCATACCCAACTGATTGCGGGTGGGCACAATGATGGAGACCACCGGCGTTGCGGTGAGGGGATAACGGACGCGAGTAGAGGGCGGAAAAGGACCAGGGAGAACCTCGGCCGCAATTCCCAATCGTTGCAGATGTCGCTCGAGAGCGCCCTTGCTTGCCGCCAAAATTTCCTCGATGGATTTGCTGCAGTGTCCACCGCCTTGCAAGCGATGATAGAGCACCTCGGGAATATGCCCTATTCCCGCATCTCCTACCCGCTCCCAGGCACGCAGCACAAGATCGTAGTCCTCGGCACCCTCCGCGGCAGGATCAAATCCCCCCAGGGCGGTAAAGAGATCCTTCTTGATCACCAGCAAACCGCCAACATAAGGCAAACTACGCAGATAATCGATGTTGCAATCAGGCTTACAATGCGGGTTCACATGCTGCCCATCGGCCGTAAGGGAATCCTCGTCGGTATAGAGCAACTGCCATTCGGGGTGCTGCTCAATCGCCTGCTGAATGCGGAATGTTGCATCGGGAGACAATTGATCGCCGGCGTCGATAAAGGCAAGCCAGTCGGCTGTGCAATCGAGAAGCCGAGCGTCTGCGCGGGCGAGCCAAGCACCCTCTGCTGGCCCAGTTTCGATTTGCAGTAACTCGACTTTCTGCCACTGTGTAGATAAGGAACCTATCGTTCCTTGAGCAGATCGATCGGCATTTAACAACACTGCAAACGTGATTCGAGGCGGTATCTGGTCGGAGCTTTGGCAAGCCTGTGTCGCCCAGGAATGTTCCGATGGAAGCCAGCGGGACTCGGGTAGCCAGGTAGTCTGCACCACGACGGGCTGCGCGACTGACGAAGATGCGGCTCCGGACATGTGATCGCGAGGCAAGTCGAGTTCCGTAAGCTGGGACCAACGCGGCGGAGCACTGGTGACAGATACTGGAGCACCCTCACCCAAGGCGAGCCGCTCACGCCACTTATTCGGCGGGCGACGGTCCAGCTGCCGCAACGTCTCTGCAATAACCGTGGCCGGGGAGATCGCCTCCATACAGAACGATTTTCCGAACTTGCATCGTGGATTGACGTTGGGGGCAGGAAGATCATGTAGGCAACCAACGCAATCAACCGGGGAGCGCAGCGCGATCTGCTCCGCACCGAAAGGAACACGTAACCGAGGATCAGCCATCCCGTAAAGACCAACTGCCGGAGTGCCAACCGCCGCCGCGACATGCAGCAACGCCGAATCCGGACCAACGATCAGATCGGAGACCGCAATAGCAGCCGCAGTTCCACGCAGATCTAACTTGCCGACCAAGTTGAGAATGCGCTGACCCGCAGGGGGGTGGAAGTCGTTGCCGGCGCCAACGGCAATCAACCCTACGCGCGGATCCGCCTGAAGCGCAGTGATCCATGTCTGCCAATGCCCAACTGGCCAACAGCGGTCCGGTGTTGCGCCCATGTGCATCGCAACGATGCGTGTAACCGATCTCCAGCCATCTCCGCCAGATGCAAATAATTCACCAACCGTCTTAAAATCGCGCCGTTCAATGTGAAGCTCGAGTGCCGGATTAGGCAGCGCTACACCTGCAGCCTCGGCATACGCAACGAGGATATGCTCCTTTGGCCGCCGCTCATAGGCAGTATCAAGGTCGATCAGCACGTCATCATGACGAGGGCGGAACCCCGACGATGTAGCCATCAGCAGATCGATGTTTGGGTTGCCAGCAAAGACCTCGTTGATATCTGTCGAGACCACGAGAATATGATCAGGCAGCTTGTTGCGAACCGCGCGCACAATCGGTGTAGTCTGAAGTACGTCGCCGCGTGCATAGCGACGCTGGACTACGACGCGCGGGCGACGCGGCGCGTCGCGTGCCTCGGAAAGGAGTATCAGGTAGTCTTCATCACTGTCCGAGTCAGGTGCAAGTAGCGGGGAGATCTTGGCCGTCTCGAACGCGTCTTCATCGAAGGATGGACGTGCATAACGAAAGAATTCGGCTCGGTTAAAGTGCGGGGCTAGAAAATCTCGAATACGCTGGTAATTCCATGCGCTCCAGTGATGGGGATTACAGTGGAAGCCGTGCCAACGCTCACATGGTAGCGAGACAAGCATCCTACCGCCAGGAGCTAGGCGTTGCTTTAGCGTAAGAAGGAATTCTTCTGGATCTGCCGTGTGCTCAATCGTCTCAAGTGAGAGGATCCAGTCAAAGTCGCCGTCTGGCAACTCCTCGATTGGTCCTAAATGAAACTTAGTAAGTGACGTGTTGATATGCTTGGCCAAGCGGATCGCAGTATCATCAAGATCAACACCAACATAGGTGGAAATCCCCTCGCGCCGGTCGAGCAGCCATGCTGCTCCAAATCCGCTGCCTGCGGCAACTTCCAGAACGCGACCAGATTCGATCTGCTCGGTCACCCACTGGTAGCGGCTAAGCATCTGAGCAGTCGTCCAATAATTCTGCAAACCCGGAATGGGGAATTCCGAAAGACGGCGCTCTATAGCATCACCAAAAATCATCCTCGCCGATTCAGTAAAAATTATCTGCCCAGACATCTGATTTGCGCGCCAAAGGTCCATTACGTAGCGACTGACATCGTCAAGCAATGTTGCAGGCCAATCGGCGAATACCTCGGGCCAGATAATGCGTTGAGAATTATACTCGATCGGTAGGGCTAGCGCGGGAATGAGCCGATCCAGCTCCGAAAGGTAGAAATAAATATCGACGTGCGGCTGGGCAACACCGCCCTTCAGTAAGGCATCGAATCGAATCGTGCAAATTTCGATATCCGCAGAAGAAAGCAATCGTAATGTCGTGCGAGAAAAAAGCTGTCGCCGATTGAGGTGCGAATCGAAATCATAATTGCGGATGGATTGCAAGAGTGGTCCCTCAATCAAATGTACTGAAACAAACTTAACCCTTGCACCTGAGCAAAAGCTTTTTGCGCCGCCTGGAGGGCCGTGCTGCTTTCTTGGAACTGGGTGATTACTTCGGGGTAATTGATATCGGCAAGGCTGCTTTGGGTGGTCTGAAATTGCTGCGATAGATTGCTGTTGAGGGTACTCACCGATTGCGCTGCTTGCAGCTGCGAGCCAATAGCAGCTTGCGTACTGAGTAATTGCGTTTGGGCAGCGCTGAGATTTGCCAAGGCATTACTCAGGCCTTGGGCACGTTGGGTGTTGGCAGTCACCGAACCGGCACCAGCCTGTAGGGCGGTAATGATATCTTGAAAGGTTTGGAACAAACTCTGGGGCCTGGCGGCCTGAAGCGTAAAGGTATCGGTTTGCCCCAAACCTGGCGTGCCTTGGGCGGTAATCTGCGCCATGGGACCATTGGGGCCCGGAATCTCTATACTTTGCCCGGCAACGTAACTCCCAGAGCTGATGGGGTTCCAGCTCATTGGCGGATTGCCGGTCCCGCTGCTTACGGTGTAAGTCATTCCGCTGCTACCCTGGCTGATACTGATTTGGTAACTTGCGCCCTGGGCCAC
>DDOU01000159.1:10309-11951 GCA_002341825.1 Candidatus Igneacidithiobacillus taiwanensis
GCGCTGTAATTGCCAGAGCTCGGCGTAACGGTGAAGGTTCCATTGCCGGCGGGGATATCCATAAAAATTGCGTTACCGGGCTGATTACTAGGGACACTCAAGGCAGGACCGATTTGCAGAAAATTCGTACCGCCATCGCCTTGATAAATCACCTGTCCATTGCTCTGTAACGCAAAAGGCGGGCTATTGTCCCGGGAACCACCGTAAATATATTTACCATTGGCATTCTGGGTATTGGCAAGCTGTACCAACTGCTGCAAATTTCCCTGCATGGCATTAATTGCATTTTGCAGATCATTGCCATTGACCGTGCCATTATTCATCTGCACCGCTAGCTGTTGCACCTGATTGATCAGCGTGCCCACGCTCTGCAGGGTGCTGCTGCTTTGATTCAGGTTCTGCTGTACATACTGGTTGTTCTGTTGATAGTTACTTAAATTGGCGAGGCGGCTTCCCAGATTCAGTACCTGACCGTACGCGGTAGGATTGCTTGCCGGGTTATTGAGCGCATTGCCTGTGGATAGCTGCTCACTCAGATTATTGAGCGTATTCTGCTGTTGCAACATGCCGTTCAGGCCAGTCTGGAAGATCTGCTGTGTACTCAGGCGCATAGTCTTTCTCCTTTTCTACAGGGACTGCATCAGGGACTGGAATAATGTATTACCAATGGAAATCGCCTTAGCGGCCGCTTGATAGGCCTGCTGATACAAGATCAGATTGGCTGCTTCCTGATCCAGGTTGACCCCGGAGTAGGACTGCTGCGCCGCCTGGGTTTGCGCGAGCAATGATTGCTGCGCCTGACTCGTGGTCTGCGCCTGATGGGTCTGCGTTGCGACCTGCGCAAGGAGCTGTGCGGCCTGGGCAGAGAAATTGTTTTGTCCACCATTGAGCGTTCCTTGGGTCGCCAGAGAAGACATGGCTTGCGCATTACCGTTGCTTCCCGGCCCACCCGGGCCGAGAGTAAGGGTGTCTCCCGCACCCACCAAAGTGCCCGATAACACCATCTGGTAAAAGCCACCCGGCGGATCACTCGGATAGGCGATATCGATGGCGGTGCCGGAGCTGCCCAGAGCAACGCTACCCGAGGCCAAAGTCGCGCCGGAGCTAGTGATGGTAAAGTTTGCCGTACCGCTGCTCGCGCCACTGGCAAACTGCAAGCTCAGAGTGGGGAGTGGGAAGCGCAGACCGCTGACTTGCACCGCCCCCGCACTCGTACCGCTCACGAACTGTCCGGCGGACAAGGTCATATTCCCGAGATTGTTGTTGACAATACCACCGCTGCTTGCCACGCCGGCACTGCCCACATATAGGCTTGCTGCGGCGATCCCGGACGGATCTTGTAACAGCGTTTGCAGGCGAGATGCTCCCAAGCGGGTCGGTTCGACCAAATAGCTGTCGCCCGCCGCAACCGAACCACTAACCTGCAACTGAAAACCCTCCTGAGAGAAGTTCAGGTTCGTTACACCACCGCTGCTGCTGCCACTGGTGCTATCTACCACCGCGCCCGTGCTGGCATTGCGCAATTCCCAAACGCCGCCAGAACTCATCTGCAGGATATAGTCCTGCCCCTGCAAATTGGCGACATTGGTGATCTGGCCTTGGACGCTCGCCCCGCTGCTTTGATTTTGTGCGTTGGCAAAGA
>DDOU01000159.1:11984-13005 GCA_002341825.1 Candidatus Igneacidithiobacillus taiwanensis
TGCTTGTTGCTGGTTGAGGGTCGCTGCCAAGCCGTCGGCCAACAAACCCAAACCATTTTGGGCGGGAATCAGCGACTGCTGCCGGAATTGCAGCAACCCGCCCAGCGCGCCACCGACCAGACCCTGGCTGAGACTCTCGCTGCCCAGCGAACCGCTATAGGCGATGGTCAAGCTTTGCTGATCATAGTTGCTCGGACGCGTTACGAGGGAGAAGGCCTGGGCACCAGCAACCAAGACCTGTCCGTTGCTCAGATAGACATTCGTCTGATTGCCTTGCTGCATCACCTGCACGCCCACCTGGGCACTAAGTTGGGTAATGAGTTGGGCTTGCTGATCAAGGAGATCGTTGGGATTACCGTTACCCTCTCCCTGCAGACTGGCAATCTGCTGATTGAGTTGGGCAATCTGCTTGCTCAGACTGTTGACGGTCTGCACACCTTGCTGCAGTTGCTGGTTAACGCCCTGACCGATGCTATTGAGCTGCTGCGCCAGGCTCTGGAAATTACTCGACAGCGACTGAGCGTTGCCAAGGAGGGTTTGGCGTGCGGGAAGATCGCTAGGGCTCGCCGCCACCTGCGCGACCCCGGAAAAAAATTGCTGAATCTGGGAGCTGACGCTACCACTACTGAGCAGGCCCATGACTTGCTGTAAATTCTGGCTGAGGGTAGAGGCACCACTAGCACCCGCCGTTGCCGACCACACCTGCCCTTGCAGAAAACTGCTGTATACCCGCTGCACGTTACTGATTTGGGTGCCATTCCCATAGAATTGCCCCCCCCGGTAACTGGGAGTTAAGGTCGACTGCACAACCGTTTCTTGGCTGTAGCCCGGCGTGTTGACGTTGGCAATATTGTTGCCCGTCACTTGCAAGGCCTCTTGCGCGGCTTGCAGACCACTCAGCGACGCATTGATCAGTCCCGATACTCCCGACATGGTTCAGGCACTCCCCAAAGAATGACCGCGGCCGATGCGATCAGCAAAACTCGAGGCGGAGGTAGGACTGCTGGGCTCCAGACGTTCG
>DDOU01000159.1:13029-24894 GCA_002341825.1 Candidatus Igneacidithiobacillus taiwanensis
CGTCTCTTGCAACTTCAATACCGCAGCCGCCAACTCTGCCCCTGGGGGACGCGAGCCTGCGCTGTTGCGCAGCAGCAGAAGTTGTTGGGCAAGATCCTGTTGCAAGGCTAGCTCTTGCGCACCGGCTACTTTGCCCGCCACCAAGGCAGCCTGCGCTTCCTGCAGCCGTGACGTCAGGCGCCGCACGGCTTCCAATTCGGATTGATCCTCGGCTTCCATGCCCATCTCCGTCCATCCTACCTGGGATAACGTCACAGTTGGCGCAAAACTCAAGGGCTTAGCCCCGTACCTGCCAAGGCGGCCTGCATGACCGGTCCTTGGGCCAACTCGGTAATCTTGGCAGCGTAGCTGGGGTCGGTGGCGTAGCCGCCATCCTGGAGGGCCTGCGCAAAGCCGGCGATGTTATTGCCCTGCCCCAAGGCTGCCCGGTAGCGGGGGTTATTGAGTAGCAGCTGGGTATAATTTTCGACGCTGGCGAGCACATTGCGATAGGCACGGAAGCTATCGTTTTCCACAACCTCGACACCATGGATGAATTCGTGGGTGAGATTCTTTTCTGCCGCTCCAGTCCAACCCGTTCCAGCCTTGATACCGAAGAGGTTATCGCCGGGGGCATGGGCACCCCAGCCAGTCTCGAGGGCCGCCTGCGCGAGGATGGCAACGGGGGACACATCGAGTCGCACCGCCGCTTGGCGGACTGCCGGGAGAATGCTCTGCACAAAGGCGCGGGCGCGCTGGACCAGGCTCTGCCCTGGCTGTTTCCAACTCCCACCAGAGGTGCCTGGCGCGGATTGCGCCACAGCCGCAGGAATCGTTACCGGCGTGTCGGCGGCCTCTGCCTTGGCTGCCGCCTTTGCACTCCAATCCAGGTGGTACCGGTTGGCAATTTCCTTGGCCAGGGTGTTCGCCAAGCCGATACCCCGGCCTTGCGCCACGGTTTGCGCAATCTGTTGGGTGAAAAGGGACTGAAACATCGGCCCGCTGTTAGAACCGAGCAGGTCCGAGCCAAAGGTGGTCTTGCTCATGGAGGAAAGCATTTCAGCCAGCAGCATCGCCTCAAATTGCTTGGCAGTGGCAAGAATGGCAGCGGGATTCTTGGCTTGGGCTTCCTGGTGCAACTGTTGCAGTTGCGCAAAACCGAGAGCGTTGGCAACTGCGGCGGTTGCGCCTTTTCCGCCCAGAGATACTGCTTGGGCCTGCGCCTGCAGAGAAATACCCGTACCGCTCATATCACCTCCAACTGGGCGTGCAGCGCGCCAGCGGCCTTCATCGCCTGCAAGATAGCGATGAGATCCGTAGGCGTCGCACCAACCGCGTTCAGGGCGCGCACTACCGCCTCGAGGCTCACGCCGGGTTCAAACATCAGCAGCTTGGCTTGCGGCTGCTTGATTTTGACATCGGCCTGAGGAGCGACCACCGTTTGCCCAGCCCCCAGCGGATTTGGCTGGCTCACCAAATATTTCTGCGAAATAGTGACCGAGAGGTTGCCGTGGGCAACGGCGCAACTGCCCAGAGTCACGTTCTGCCCGAGCACCACCGTGCCGCTGCGCGCATCGATCACCACCTTGGCCAGCGGCGTTTCCGGGTTGACACTCAGGTTTTGGATCAAGGCCAAAAAGTTGACGCGCTGGCTGGGATTACTCGGCGCCCGTACCTGCACCACCCCCGCATTGAGGGCCTCGGCGGTGCCGTAACCGAGGCTACGATTAATGGCATCGACAATACGCGCCGCCGTGGTAAAGCTCGGCGTGTGCAGGTCGAGCTGCAAAGGCCCGCCGCCGGCAAAGGCGTCGGGAACACTGCGTTCCACATTGGCGCCGTTTGGGATGGTACCCGCAGTGCTAATATTGACCTGGGCCGAGGCGCCATTGCTACTCGCCCCAAAGCCGCTGACGATGATGTTGCCTTGGGCGACGGCATAGGTCTGCCCATCGGCACCTTTCAACGGCGTCATCAGCAGGGTGCCGCCCGCTAGGCTCGAGGCATTGCCCACTGCCGAAACCGTCACGTTGATGGTCTGCCCCGGCTGCGCATAGGGCGGTAGATGCGCGGTCACCATCACCGCCGCCACATCCTTGGGCTGCAGATTATTTGCCACCGAAGCGGGCAGATTGATACCCAAGCGCTGGAACATGTTGAGGAGCGATTGCGTGGTGTACGGCACCTGGGTTGCCTGATCGCCAGTGCCATTCAAACCGACCACCAAACCATAGCCCACCAATTGGTTGCTACGCTCCCCCGAGACCGTGGTCAAATCGCGGATGGTCTCGGCAGCGGCCGGCAGCGCGACCCAGCTGAGCAGCATCATTGCCGTGCCTAGGCAAAGAGCCAACCTACGCGCAAACGATGACGTCATGCTCAATCTCCTTTCTACTCAAAATGGCCAGAGAGAAAGAAAGAATCGTGCCAACCAGGGCATTTTNNGCCATTACCGCTATACTCCACCCGTGCATCGGCAATTTGCGTAGACAGCACGGTATTTTGCGGGGTTACGTCCGAGGGCCGAACAACACCGGCAACGCGGATATATTCCCGGCCACCGTTGAGCAACACCTCCTTCGAGCCCTCGATCACCAAGTTACCATTACCCATGACCCGCACCACCGTCGTTTCGAGGGTGGCGGTAAAGGTATTGCTCTGGGTCGTTGCCCCACTGCCGCCAAACTTTTGACTACTGTTGGCGCCCATGGAGGGGCTGATCTGGCTGCCGCCAATGTTGCCAAAGGCGGGGGTAAGACCAAAGAAGTTGGTCAGCGCGGCACTCAGGGTGTCCGAGCGATTGATGGCCGTATTGGTATTGTTCGAGGCGCTGGCATTTTCCTGGATCAGGACGGTAATCAAGTCGCCGACGCGGTTGGCACGGTTATCGGCAAAGAGCGAAACATTGGTTTCCGGCTGCCAGATAGCGCCATTGGCAGGGTGCGCATTGAGGGAAGTTGGTTCGGCAGGGATGGGCAGCGGCTTGATCGGGCCCATTTCTGGTGACTCGTTGAGAGCACAGCCCGCCAGGGCGAACACCAGGCCCCAGAGCAAGAGCCTGAGCAGACCACTCCATCTTCTCGTCCCCAGCCTGTTCATGATGCCGTCTCCTCAAATGTTATCGATGGCGTAGCCCAGCATGGCATCGGAGGTGGAAACCGCCTTACTGTTGATTTCGTAGGCACGCTGGGTGGCAATCATATCCACCAACTCCGAAACCACATTGACATTGGACGACTCGAGATACCCCTGCTGCACCGTACCCAAGCCATTCAGACTCGGCTGGCCGGTTTGCGGCGCGCCAGAAGAACCCGTCTGCAAATAGAGATTGTCGCCAATGCTCTGCAAGCCCGTAGGATTGATGAAATTGGCGAGCTGGATGGTGCCCACCTGTTGCGGCGCCGCCTGCCCCGGGAGCACCACCGAGACCGTGCCATCCTCACCAATGGTAATGCTCTGGGCATTGGGGGGGATGGTTACCGGCGGCTGCAACTGATAGCCATTGGAGGTCACCAATTGCCCTTGGTTATTGAGTTGGAAGGTACCGTCTCGGGTATAGGCGATGGTGCCATTGGGCTCCAAAANNCTCTGCAAGCCCGTAGGATTGATGAAATTGGCGAGCTGGATGGTGCCCACCTGTTGCGGCGCCGCCTGCCCCGGGAGCACTACCGAGACAGTGCCATCGCTGCCGATGGTAATGCTCTGTGCGTTGGGGGGAATGGTGACTGGTGGTTGTAGGAGATAACCGTTGGAGGTCACCAACTGACCCTGGTTATTGAGTTGGAAGGTACCGTCGCGGCTGTAAGCGATGGTGCCATTGGGCTGCAGAATCTGAAAAAAACCCTGGCCGTTGATGGCGACATCGAGAGCATTTCCCGTTTGAGTGAGATTACCCTGGGTCATCAAGCGCTCCGTCGACATCACCCGCACCCCGGTACCCAACTGCAAGCCCGAGGGATACTGGGTGGTTTGCGAAGACTGGGCACCCGGCTGGCGCAAGTTTTGGTAAAGCAGATCCTGAAACACCGCCCGCGACTGTTTGAAGCCGGTGGTGTTGACGTTCGCCAAATTATTGGCGATCACGTCCATCTTCGTCTGTTCCCCTTCCAGGCCCGTGGCCGCCACATACAAAGAACGCATCATGACAATTTCTCCTTACGCTCAGGAAACCACCAACACCTGATTGGCGGCGGTACGATCCTGATCGATGGTCTGGATCAGCTTGGTTTGCATCTCGAATTGTCGGCTGTCTTGCAACATCTGGATCATGCTTTGGATGGGGTTGACGTTACTTCCCTCCAAGGCACCGCTTTCGAGAACGACATTGGGGTCTTCTGGTGCCGGTTGCTGGTCTGCGGTCTGAAACAAGCCGTCCGCGCCTTTGCGCAGCGTGCTCTCCGGCGGATTGACCAACTTGATTTGATTGATGACCAACAAGCCGTTTGGCTGATTTCCCTGTGGTACTCCCGAAATCGCCCCATTGCTACCAATGGTCAGGCCCGTCATGGGCGGCAGAGAAATGGGCAAACCGTTAACCCCCAGTACCGGGTGCCCAGTTGCCGTTTCCAGAATCCCCTGCCCATTGACCTGCAGGTTACCGTCACGGGTGTAGGCCTCCTTGCCATCGGGCCCTTGCACGGCGATCCAGCCCTTGCCATTGACGGCGACATCCAGGGCCCGTCCGGTATGAACGATCGGCCCACTCTGAAAGTCCCAGCTCTCGTCGGTGGTAGCGGTGTAGACCCGCGTGGGCAGGCCCGCCCCCGAGCCGTAGACCGGCAGGGCCCGGGTTTGCGCAATTTCGGCGCGAAAACCGCTGGTGTTGGCATTGGCGAGATTGTTGGCGACGACGGTTTGCCGTTCTTGCAGGGCGTTGGCCCCAGTCATGGCAATGTAGAGCGTGTCCATGGGCGGCTATCTCCTTTACAGGCTCAGCAGCGTCTGCACTACGGTGTTCTGCGTCTTGATCGTTTGCGCGTTGGCTTGATAGGCCTGCTGCGCCACAATCAGCTTGACCAGGTCGTTGGAGAGGTCGACGTTGGACTGCTCCACAGCCCCCGATTGCAACACTCCAAGATTGGTGCTACCCGGGGTGCCGGTCAAAGGCTGACCAGAGGCATAAGTTGCCGCCCAATAGTTATTGCCAAGATTTTGCAGGCCATTGTTGTTGGCAAAGCGGGTGAGGCTGATCTGTCCCATGAGCTGCGACTTGCCGTTGCTATAGCGCGCAAAAATATTGCCACCGGAATCGATGGAGAGTCCCGACAACTGTCCCGGTCCGTAGCCATTAGAATTATTGCTAATGACCGCATTCGGAGAGTCGTAGTTGGTGCTGCCGCTGTAATTCACACTGATGGTGGAGGGTGCAGCACCATCGGCCCAGGAGATTGGTCCTACGGAACCCGATGTCGTGCCGATGGCCGTACCGTTTGCATTGAAGACCAGAGTCCCCAAACTGCCGGAACTCACCCCGCCAGAGGCAGTGGTACCGGCCACGGAGTATGCCACGTTCCACACCTGCCCTATGCCGGAGCTACCGGAGCTCCCGGTGCTTGGGCTCAGCTGGTAGTACGTCGTGAGCAACTGCGGCGTACCGAGACTGTCGTAGATCGTTGTAGTGGTAGAGTAATTGTAAGTGCTCGGATCGTTGATGTTCAGGGCACCACTGATAGGGGTATTGGTGGAGTCGAGGTTGAGACTAATGCCCAGGCCAGAGGTTGCCTGAGGAGCAAGTGCATTTTGGCTGATCACAAGCGGACCACTGGCGCCGGTGAGTTTACCGTTTTGGGCTTGCATACCGATCAACTGGCCGCCATTGGCATCGACGATTACCCCACCAGAGCTCAACTGGAACTGTCCGTTACGTCCATATACGGTGCTGCCATTGTAATCGAACTGAAAAAATCCATTACCATTGATGGCTACATCAAGAGGATTGCTCGTGGTCTGGATATTGCCCTGGGTAAACTGCTGCGCCACCGTCATTACCTGGGTGCCGATACCCACCTGCCCATTCAAGGGGGCGTTGTTTTCCATGGCCGCCGCGTAGGCATCGGAAAACTCGGCATTGGAGGATTTGAATCCCACGGTATTGGCGTTGGAAATGTTATTGCCCAGCACCTGCAAATCGATATTGGCCGCTGCAAGTCCACTCAACGCTGTATTCAATGCGCCCATGATTGCTCTCCTTAACTGATGTTCTGGACGGAACTGAAAGGAACTGACCCCGCTTGCCCGCTCAACTGCAAAGTGGGTCCGCTGCTACCCAAGGTGACACTGTTCACTACACCCAGGCTGTAGGGTGTCGCGGTTACCCCCTGGGAACCGTTAGCGGCTTGTACCGAGAACCGATAAGTACCAGCCGGCAGCGTAGCCCCGGCGTTATCCAACCCATTCCAGGTAAAGCTATGCATTCCGGAGCCCTGCGAGCCCTGGGGCAAAATAGCAAGGGTCTGGCCGGCGGAATTCTGCACCAACACATTGACATTGCTGGCGTCGCCGCTGAGATTGTAGGCTCCCGCAGCGCTGCCGCCGCTGAGCTGCAGGGTGTTACCGGCAGTGCTTACCGTCTTACCAATCAAGGTGGCCGCCTGCAGTCCCTGATTTTGATTGATCTGATCCATGAGACTACTTAGGGAGCTCTGAATGGCATTGACGCCATTGGCGACGCTGAATTGTGCGAGCTCCGAGGAAAGATCCTGATTGCTCAGCGGATTGAGTGGATCCTGGTTCATCAACTGCGTAACCAAGAGGTTATAGAAGGTGCTCACACTGGCCAGCCCGCTGGCGCCGGAGCTCGCCGACCCAGAACTGCTGGCGCTGTTGGACTGCAAGGAGGCATAGAAGGGATTGACGGCGGAACTGAGTGAACTGGCGCTGCTCATGTCTAGGCTCCTAGAGTCAGGGTTTTCTGCATCAGGCTTTTGGTGGTCTCCAGGACGTTGACATTGGCCTGGTAGGCACGCGAGGCAGAAATCATGTTGACGAGTTCATCGACGGGGTTGACGTTGGGCATCTTGACGTAACCCTGGGCATCGGCGAGGGGGTTACCCGGTTCATAGACCAGCTTGAATGGGCCGGGCTTTTCCACCACACCCGCTACCGCCACACCATCGACACCGGCGGGGCCGCTACCCATGGGCTGGGCGGCAAAGACTACTTCCCGCGCCCGGTAGGGTTGACCGGTAGAACTGGTGGCCGAATTAGCATTTGCTAAATTGCTAGCGACAACATTGAGCCGATAGCTTTGCGCCGTAAGCCCGGAACTCGCCACATTGAACACCGAAAACAAAGACATTCCGCAATCCTCCTACTGCTGCATCACTGAGTGGTACCCGTGATGGCCGACAACAAGGTCTTGATCTTACCCGTCAGAAAAGTGACGTCGCCTTGGTAGCGCAAGCTGTTTTGGGCAAATTCCGACTGCTCACGATTCATATCTACCGAATTTCCATCCAACCCGACTGCGCTACCGCGCTGATACTGCACAAAGCCCGCCAGGGAGAGATCGCCGGCGCTCGCTGTAAACTGGCGCGGCTGATCGGTCCGCAGGGGTAGGCGCGCGCCCTGGCCGGCCTGCACCGCTCGCAAGGTCTGGGCAAAGGGAATATCTACCGCCTTGTAGTTGGGGGTATTGGCATTGGCGATATTGGCCGCCAGTAGCTGCTGACGATATCCCGACACCCGCAGGGCATCCGCCAAAGGATCCAAGGTTTGACTCAAGAGGCCGGCCATCCGCAACATCTCCCTACAAACGGTTTGACTAGCCAAAGCAAATGCCGTGCCCATTGCCGGAATCGTTCTTTTGACGGGTTCTGAGGATGGAATCTGCGGTATCGGCGGCGAGAACCGACCGACCGAACGCCAACTCGGCAAGACCTTGCCGGAGAGCGAGGCGGCAAACTCCCGCCGTCGACAAAACCTGGGGCGCAGCATCCTGGCCCATCAATTGCTTGCTAACCGGGTGAGATTGGGTAGCGACAGGAAAGGAGGAAGCGGTGCGAAGTTTTCTGCGATTGCTCGGACTAATCTGCCTCGCCCTGACTGGGGTCGTGCCCGCGGCGCACGCTGGCGAAAACGTTGCGACCCTGCGTCAGGCCGTCCGTGCCTTTGTTCGCCAACACCTACCAGCAGGCACCCAAGAGAGTCAGGTGAGCGTGGACGTTCCGGCCAGTAGCATCAGCTTCCCTGCCTGCAGTCATCTCGAACTGGGCTACTTTGGCTATGCCAATCCTTTCGGCAGCCAAACGGTGAGTGCCCATTGTGCCGCGCCGCAAAGCTGGACCCTGTATGTGCCGGTACAAGTGCGTCAGGGCAGCGCCATTGTCATTGCCGCCCACAGCCTGAGTGCGGGCACCATCCTCACGGCTGGCGATTTGCGCACGAGTTCCGCCGACCCCGGCAATCTTGCCGGCGCGCCCCTGAGTAACCCCCAGGAGGCCATCGGCCAGCGCCTGCGCTATGGGGTAATGGCTGGGCAGCCGATTTTGCGTTCGATGTTGCAGGCACGGAATCTCGTCCATGCTGGTCAGCAAGTCACCATTGTGGCCGAGGGCGACGGGATACGCATTGCAACGATTGCCGACGCCATCGAGGATGGGCAAATGGGGCAGAGCATATTGGTGCGCAACATTCAGTCGGGCCGCGTTTTGCATGCCATAGTCTCCGGCGCTGGTACGGTAAAAGTATCATTCTAACAGCAAACGCTAGGATTGATTGGCAGCATTCAAGAAATCGTGACCCTGTGTCGTTACCTGTAGGGAAGTCCGTTTAGGAGCTAGAATCATGAATCCCATCCAACCCAAGTCCAATGTGCCGGGCATTGCCCCTACCGGGCCACGGCCAGAGCGTAGCGCCAACAGCCCAGTGGCAAAAACGCCGAGCGAGGCAAGCGTCGGCCAGGAGCAAGTTACCCTGTCGGCAACGGCGCAAGCCCTGCTCCAGGCCAGTGGCAACACCGGCAATCCACGAGTAGAGGCGCTGCGGCAGGTGGTCGCCAGCGGCACCTACGCTATCTCTCCGGAGCAAATCGCCAAAGGTTTGACGACGGATCAGCTGCAGATGCTGCCAAAGAGCGGGAGCTGAGCCTTGGCCGAACCGCTTGCCGCCATCGACGAGCAGAGCCAGCGTCTAGAAACGCTGCAAAAGGTGCTAGTGAAAGAATCGCAAGCACTGCTCGCCAACGATTGGGCGAGCATCCAGGCCTTGGCTGCGCAAAAAATCCAACTATTTCGCGAAATCAGTGCCCTAGAGAGCCAGCGGCAAGGGCAGAGCGCGAGTCCTGCGCAGCTACTACGCCGCCAACAGGCCCTCGCCCAAGTAGCGCGCCATAATCAGCAAAACGGCGCAAGCATCCAGGCCCTCGGCCGTTTTCAGCAGGAGGCCTGGCAAATTCTCTTTGGCCCCGAAAATAAGCTCTATGGTTACGCGGGACGGATCGAAAATGACAAGAGTGGCCACCGCTTGGGCAGTGCCTGATGCTCATCCTCACCCGCCGCAAGGGCCAAGCCATCTGTATTGGGGATGACATTCGTATCGTCATTACCCGCATCGACGAAGGCCAAGTTCGCATTGGTATCGAGACCAGCAACAACGTCCCCATCTACCGTGAGGAATTGCTGCAGGAAATTCGCAAAAACAATCGCGATGCGGCGGCCAGCGAATCACCGCAATTGGAGCAATGGTTGGCGGGTCACTTTCCCAATCCCAATGAGGAAGAAGAATGAGCGCAGAGTACTACCCAACCCGCTTCGGTAAGTTGCCGGTGCCCAGTACGCAGATCTGGCGATGCGATCCGGCGCTGGCGGGCTTTTCAGAACTCCAGCGTTTCGTCTTACTGCATGTGGAAAATCAGGGCCCCTTTCTCTGGCTGCAGGCCCTCGAGGATCCAGCCATTGCCTTTCCGCTCTGCGACCCTATCCATTTTGGTGTGGACTACGCGGCTCCCAAGCCAGCTTGTGGCGAAGGGACGATCATGCTCATGGTCATTGTCCCCCGCGACGGCGATGCAGCGGGACTGCGCGCTCACCAGATGGCACCGCTCTACTTCTGCCCGCAGCAACGCGTTTTTCGACAGTGGATCGTCGAGGCGCCGCAGCCGTGCCAGGGTAGCGGTGCCGCCCTGCCGCCGGCGACGCTTTTGGCCATGAGCATTCGCCTCGGGCTGGATGCCTCAGGCGAGGCTAGTACGGCGTAGAGCCTCGCGGTTGTAACGCAGCCCCAACTGAATCAAATACTCCTGCAAGGCAGCAGGCGGCGCCAAAAAAGCGACGCCAATTTCTTGGACGATGCCGTCGGCGCTCCGCCGTGGTCCTCCCAGGTGACAAATCCTCGCGGCTACCCGGTGTTGGCGTCCTGCCAGAGAAAAACACAGCTCCGGCAAGTTCTCCTGTACCGTAAGAGGATAGTCTCGAGGCATCGGCACGCTGGCACGCAAACCGCCGGCGCCCAAATCGAGGATCTGCATACGCAGGGCGCGCGCTCCCCGGCGCTGTAGCTCCCCGCTCATCCCCGCCCCGGCAGGGGCGCGCAGATGGCCACGACGCTGCCACTGGTACACCCTCTCGGGCGGCGTGCAATGCGCTGCCGGATACCGGCGCCACCGACCGATGCCAAGAAAACGCAGACAAAATCCCGTGGGAATTCCCGCCAGCATCCCCCAACACCACAGCTCCTGCCCCACCCGGTCGGGGTGGGCCGTTGCCTGCGGCCAAGGGTCGAACAACAAACCTTGATCATTGGGCAAGAGCTCGAACAACTCCGTCTCTTGGACCCGCGCGTTTTCCCCAGGCAAAATCTGCCAGTAGCTTTGCTCCGGCATCGCCATGGTCAGGCGACGGGCGCTGCTTGGCCCCTGTAGGCAGCTTTGCTGAAACAGCTCGTGGAAAAGGTTCTGCGTCGTCAAGGCTAATACTCCGTGATGCACCGTGCTGCCGATTGCCAAGCAGCAAACATGCCGGCATGGTCTTTGCGTGTTATCCTATCGTCGACGATGGGAGAACTACCGATGGCTCGGGGACGTTCGCGCAAAAAAGAGGAAGAATGGGAGAACCATGAACGTTGGCTAGTATCCTACGCCGACTTCATCACCCTCCTCTTTGCCTTTTTTGTGGTCATGTATGCTATTTCTTCGGTGAACGAAGGCAAATACAAGGTGCTATCGCAAACCTTGGTATCGGCCTTTTCCGGGCACCCGTATTCAAGCATCCCGATCCGCAGTGACAAGGAGAGCCCTGCAGTTTCGTCGCCAAGCCACGTCCAATTGCCGCCGCTGCCGAAAATTGTGCCTAACCCCGATATTGGCAAAGCACCCAAGAAAGCGGCCGCACCCGCTCCTGAGCAAGCACGTCTCGACGCCCTGCAGCAAGAAATGGAATCCTTACTCAAGCCCCTGATCCAGCAAGGCAGTGTGATCGTTCATCGTAGCGGACTGGGGGTGGTGATAGATCTCAACGCCAAGATTCTTTTTCCCTCGGGTCAGGCGCAGCTGACGCCGCAAGCGGAGCAGACCCTCGCCCAGATTGCTCGCGTCTTGGCACAGGTTCCCTACCAGATTCAGGTCAATGGTTTTACCAACGACCTCCCGATCCGTACCCCGCAATTTCCCAACAACTGGGCGCTTTCGGCAGCACGGGCGGTAGCGGTGGTGGGAATCTTCAGCGAGAATGGAGTCGATCCGCGGCATCTGGTTGCCGCCGGCTACGGCAAGTATCATCCGATCGCACCCAATGACACCGCCCAAGGCTTGGCCATGAATCGTCGCGTCAGCATCGTTGTCGTTTCTCCCCAGCACCCCAGCCATGCCGGGGTAGACCCGATCCTGGCCGGGGCCATCGATCAACGAGGATAGGCAATGCAAGCGTCAAAATCTCGACAACGCCTGGGGAG
>DDOU01000159.1:24974-25424 GCA_002341825.1 Candidatus Igneacidithiobacillus taiwanensis
ACCCCCGGCCAGCGTCCATCTTCAACTTCCTGTAGTTGCGGCGCCAACGAGCTCCACGCTGTCGGTACCCGAAACACCAAGCGCCGCTACCAAAAGCCCGGTGCCTGTCGCGACTGCGCAGAGCGCAGCAGCAGTCGCCAAGACTTCTGCACCCGGCACGCCCTGCCAAAGCGCTGGCTGGTATGCACAGCTCGGCGCCTTCTTTACGCCGGCACAGGCCGAAAAGCTGGCGCGGCGCGCAGCGCGTAGCGGGCAACCGGTGTGCATTGGCAAGCATCCGCAACAGCGCCTCTATCGCGTTCTTGCCGGCCCATCCGGCGCCGACCGTGCCGCCGCCCGCAACGTCGCGGAGGGCTTCATCCGCAGCAAAATCAGCCCGCACGCCTATCCCCAGTATTGGTCGCCTACCCCATAACTACAGCTTTCCTTCCTTCGTGTCGTTGCAGTAGC
>DDOU01000044.1:0-976 GCA_002341825.1 Candidatus Igneacidithiobacillus taiwanensis
CGTGGCGACCTTGCGCTCGGGGGTGCCGGAGGTCTTGCGCGACGAGCAAGATCGCTACCTGTTGCCCTCGGTAGTGCAGTACCGAGCCGACGGAAGCGTTTTGGTGGGCGAGGAGGCGCGTGCCAGCGCCGCACAAGATCCCCACAACACCATAGCCTCGGTAAAACGGCTCATGGGTCGAGGACCAGAAGACCTCCAAACTCTTGCTGGCGAGTTGCCCTATCGTCTTGCCGCTGGCGATGGAATGCTGCGGCTGCAAACCGTCCAGGGAGAAAAAAGCCCAGTCGAGGTATCGGCGGAAATCCTCAAGGTNNTTGCGCCAGCGGGCCGAGGCATCCTTGGGCGGGAAGCTTTTGGGTGCAGTCATTACCGTGCCGGCGTACTTCGATGACGCCCAGCGGCAGGCCACCAAAGATGCCGCCCGCCTAGCCGACATCCATGTGTTGCGCCTGCTCGCCGAGCCGACGGCAGCGGCGGTGGCCTACGGGTTGGACAAGGGAGCCGAGGGGCTCTATGCGATTTATGACCTTGGCGGTGGCACCTTCGACCTCTCGCTACTGCGTTTGCAAAAAGGCGTCTTTGAGGTCTTGGCAACGGCTGGCGACGCCGCCCTTGGGGGGGACGACATGGACCGCTGCATTGCCGAGCAGATGCTGGCGCAGTTGGCAGACCGGGCGCCCAGCAGCCCGAGCTGGCAGCGGCAGGTGTTGTTGGCTGCCCGCGTCATCAAGGAACGGCTGAGCGACGCCGAAGAAGCGAGCGTCGAGTTACAGTTGCCCGACGGCACAAGGCTGGATTGGCACTTACGCCGGGAAGAGCTGGAAACCTGGATTGCGCCGGTAATCCAGCGCAGTTTTGCCCCTTGTCGTCGGGCCCTACGTGATGCCAAGGTGCGCCCGGAGCAAATCCAGGGGGTGGTTCTGGTGGGCGGCGCCACGCGCGTCCCCCTCTTGCGGCGCATGGTGCACGAATTCTT
>DDOU01000044.1:1019-2585 GCA_002341825.1 Candidatus Igneacidithiobacillus taiwanensis
ATTCAGGCCGACGCCTTGGCGGGCAACCAGCAGGGTGACCTACTGCTCATGGACGTGTTGCCGCTCTCCCTGGGTTTGGAAACCATGGGTGGCCTGGTCGAGAAAATCATTCCCCGCAATACCCCCATCCCCGTTGCCAAGGCGCAGGAATTCACTACTTTCAAGGATGGCCAGACCGCCATGAGCATCCATGTCTTGCAGGGAGAACGCGACCGCGTGGTCGATAACCGATCTCTGGCGCGATTCACTTTGCGCGGCATCCCGCCGATGGTGGCGGGGGCAGCGCGTATCCGCGTCACCTTCCAGGTGGATGCCGACGGCCTCCTCGCCGTGAGCGCGGAAGAGACCAGCACCGGCGTGCGCGCCGAGGTGCAGGTCAAGCCTTCTTATGGCCTCGACGACGCGGAAATTACCCGCATGCTGCGCGAAGCCCTGGAGCATGGCAAGGAAGATGTGGAGGCTCGCCGCTTGGCGGAAGCGCGGGTAGAGGCGGAGCGGGTGCGCGAGGCTCTCGATGCCGCCCTGGCCAAGGATGCTGCCCTACTCGATGCGCCAGAGCGAGCCCGGATCGATGCTGCGCGCGCACAGCTCTTGCAGGCTTTGGCGGGTAATTCGGTGGAGGCGCTCAAAGGTGCAGCCGAGGCAGTGGAAAAAGCGGCCGAGGTTTTGGTCGAGCGGCGAATGAATCAGGCGGTGCGCACGGCAATGGCCGGGCACTCCATCGATGAATGGAGCGACAAATGACCAAAATACGCTTTTTGCCCCATGCGGATGTCTGCCCGAAGGGAGCAGAAATCGAGGCGGAGCCCGGGGAGACGATCATTAACGCGGCGCTGCGCAATGGTATCCCCATCGAGCATGCCTGTGAGATGTCGTGCGCTTGTACCACTTGCCATGTCGTCATCCGCGCCGGCTTCGACAGCCTCGAACCCGCCGAGGAGAAGGAGGAGGACTTGCTCGACCGCGCCTGGGGGCTAGAGCCGGAGTCTCGCCTGAGTTGTCAAGCCCGGGTCGCCAAGACCGATCTCGTCGTCGAAATTCCCAAGTACACCATCAATCTGGAAAAGGAGCGACACTGATGCGTTGGACCGATACCCAGGAAATTGCCATTGCCCTCGACGAAGCCTATCCGGACTGCGATGTGCAGCACCTCCGCTTCACCGACCTACATCGCTGGATTGTCGATTTACCGGACTTTGAGGATGACCCGGAAGCCTCCAACGAGCGCATACTCGAGGCCATACAAATGGCCTGGCTTGCCGAGCGCGAATAGAGCCCGGTAATGCCCAGGGCCGCCATTGCCCTGTCGGGGGGGGTCGATTCTGCCGTCGCTGCGGCACTGTTGCATGAGGCCGGCTATGATCTCATCGGTCTCACCATGCGGCTTTGGCCCAAGAGCCGCTGTTGCGACGAGCGCGATATCGAAGATGCGGCGGAGCTCTGCGCGCAGCTTGGCATTCCCTACCAAGTGCTCGATTATCGCGAGCGATTTCGCAAAGAAATTGTCGATCCCTTCATTGCCGACTACGCGGCGGGACGCACGCCCAATCCCTGCACTCGCTGCAA
>DDOU01000044.1:2701-15200 GCA_002341825.1 Candidatus Igneacidithiobacillus taiwanensis
TATTTCCTCTATGGCATCGAGCGCGACCTGCTGCCGCGGCTGCGCTTTCCCTTGGGCGGACTGCGCAAGGAGGAGGTCCGCGCCCTGGCGCATGCACACCGCCTGCCTATTGCCGACAAGCAGGAGTCGCAAGACATTTGCTTTGTTGGCGGTGATTATCGCCACTTTCTGCGGGAGCAGGGGGTGGAGAGCCGGCCCGGGAAGATCCTCGGTCCCGAGGGAGAAGAATTGGGCACCCACGAAGGGGTAATCCATTTTACCGTTGGTCAGCGCCGCGGCATTGGCGGCGGCAGTGCCGAGCCCCTCTATGTGTTGGCGGTGGATGCCGAGCGCGCGGAGGTGCGGGTGGGGCCTGCCGCGGCGCTGCTCAAAGAGCGCCTGGAGATCAGTGACTGCAACTGGCTGCTGAACTGGCAGCCGGGGGAGGAGCAGCAGGTGGAGGTCAAGCTGCGCTATGCGGCAGCACCGGTTCCAGCACTTTTACGTCTGCAGGAAGGCGGGCGGGCGAGCTTGCAACTTTCCCAGGCGCAGCGAGCGATTACTCCGGGGCAAGCTGCCGTCTGCTATCGGGGCGAACGCCTGCTTGGGGGTGGCATTATCGCCGGTCTTGGCAATGGCGTTGTCTCTGGGCCAGAATGGCCGCTTCTGCGGGAGTGAGAGATGAGCGAAGCAAGCGAAGAGCAACAGATCTTTCGCGTCCTGGTGGTGGAGGATGAAGAGGGTATTCAGGAGCTACTGCGACTGACCCTACAGAAGCACGGGTTCGAGGTACTTTGTGCGGCAAGTACCGAGGCCGCCGAGGATCTCTTGGTCGATCCGGCGCCGCACCTGATCATCCTCGACTGGATGCTGCCGGGGGAGAGTGGTATTGCCTGGTGTCGGAATCTGCGTCGGCGCGACACCTTGCAAGGTATCCCCATCATCCTGCTCACCGCGCGTAGCGAGGAAGGGGATCGCGTACACGGCCTCGAGTCCGGGGCCGATGATTACCTGATCAAACCCTTCTCGCCGCGGGAGTTGGTGGCACGGGTCCAGGCCCTGTTGCGACGCAGCTACGGTGGCTTTTCCCCCAATCGGGTGCGCATTGGGGATCTGTATATCGACATCAAGGCCCATCGGGTGCTGGTGCAGGACCAGGTGGTGAGCATGGGACCGACGGAGTTCCGTTTGTTGCGCTTGCTGGTCACCAACCCCGACCGGGTCTACAGTCGCGAAGCCCTGCTCGACCTCATCTGGGGGCGGCAAACCTATGTCGAGGAGCGCACCGTCGATGTCCACATCCGGCGCCTGCGCCGCTGCCTGGAAAGCTACTCGTACGCCCACATCATCGAGACCGTGCGCGGCGAGGGGTATCGTTGCAACCCCGTTCCGCCGCCGGCACAAAACCTTAGTAAAGTACCATGAACCACCTGCGGGCCTGGGTGCCAGCCCTGCTGCCCCTTTCCATCCTTCTCGCCTGGAAGCTCCTCGGCGCCAGCGGCGCATCCCTCCTGCCGCCTCTTTGGGGTACCCTGGTGTTGCTATCGCTGTGGATTGGTTGGCACCGGCAAGAGGCGCTGCGTTTTCGCGCCTGGTTTCGCGAAAAGAAAACCCGTATTCCGCCCCTCAGTAGCGGTATCTGGGAAGAGACCTTTGCCGAGGGCTACCACTGGCGTCGGCATCAGGAGCAGCGGCAACACACCCTCAATCAGCAGATCATGCAACTGCGTGATGCCCTGCAGGCCCTGCCCGATGCGCTTTTGCTCATGGACGACGAAGGGCGCTTGCTATGGATGAACCCGGCGGCGGTGAGCCTCTTGCACCTCCATTGGCCGGAGGACCTCGGCAAGCCTTTATCCTTTTGGCTGCGTATGCCGCAAATGCAGGAGTTTCTCGCCGGCGCCGGCCCGAGCAGCATGGCGATGGAATTTGCCGATCGTCCCAATGCCGCCTTCGAGGTACTGCGCTATCCCCTCGGCAGCGCCGGGGCTTTGGTGCTTTTTCGCGATGTTACGCGCTTGCGGCAGTTGGAACAGGTACGCCAGGACTTCGTTGCCAACGTTTCCCACGAGTTGCGCAGCCCGCTGACGGTCATCCGCGGCTTTCTGGAGAATCTTCTCGACAGCCCTTTGGCGCAAGATGCCGAGGTAGGACCGCAGTTGCGGCTCATGGAGGAGCAGGGGCAGCGGATGCAGTCGCTTGTCGAGGATCTGCTCTCTCTGGCGCGGGTGGAAAGCGCCGAACCGGATCCGCAGCGTTGTGAGAACATCTTTGTGGCGCAATTGGTGGAGCGGGCGCGAGAAAGCCTCATGGCTACCATCCTCGACAAGGAACTCGCCCTCCACCTGGAACTCGATCTGGGCCTGGCGGTGTTTGCCGAACCTTTGGATATTTCGGGAATTGTGCAAAATCTTCTCGAAAATGCCGTCAAATATTGTCCGCGCGGGCGAGATATCTTTATCGCCTGGGGGGAGGAGGAGGGCTCGCTCGTGCTGCGCGTGCGCGATACCGGTGAGGGTATTCCCGAGGAACACCTACAGCGCATTACCGAGCGCTTCTATCGTGTCGATAAGGGTCGCTCCCGGCGTATCGGTGGTACCGGTCTTGGTCTTTCCATCGTCCGTCACAGCGCCGAGCGCTATGGCGGACGCTTGCAGGTGCGTAGCGTGGTCGGCCAGGGTTCTGAATTCGTCGTCTTTCTGCCGGCCGAACTCGCCCGGCGCGGTAATTCCTGGCAAGACTAGGAGCCGCTGTCATCAAAGTGTCATAATCTTCGGTTATAGTGCAGTCAGTAAAAACCTATGGGGGGTCGCCATGTCTGCTGCTGAAAACAGCGTCAAAGTTTCCGTACGTAATCTGGATTTCTATTATGGCGAGCACAAATCGCTGAAAGGGATCAATCTAGACATGCCGGCCAATCAGGTCACCGCCTTCATTGGGCCTTCTGGCTGCGGCAAATCGACGCTCCTACGGGTATTCAACCGCATGTATTCTCTCTATCCGGGGCAGCGCGCCACTGGTCAGGTCCTCCTCGATGGCGAAGACATCCTTGCCCCCAATTACAATGTCAACTTGCTGCGGGCCCGCGTGGGAATGGTCTTTCAGAAGCCCACGCCTTTTCCGATGTCGATTTATGACAATATTGCTTTTGGCATCAAGCTCTACGAGAAACTGCGTAAAGTAGAAATGGATGAGCGTGTGGAGCAGGCCCTGCGCCAAGCGGCTCTATGGGATGAGGTAAAAGATAACCTGAAGAAGAGTGGCTTGAGCCTTTCCGGTGGTCAGCAACAGCGTCTGTGTATTGCCCGGGCGGTGGCGGTGCGCCCCGAGGTCATCCTCCTCGACGAGCCCACCTCGGCGCTGGACCCCATCGCCACCCTCAAGATCGAGGAGCTGGTGGCGCAACTGCGCGAGCAGTTCACCCTGCTGATCGTTACCCATAACATGCAGCAAGCGGCGCGAGTCTCTGATTTTACTGCTTTTATGTATTTGGGCGAGATGGTGGAGTACGGCCCCACCCAGCAACTTTTCACCAACCCGCAAAAGAAGCAGACTGAAGATTACATCACCGGTCGTTACGGCTAAGGAGCGACAACATGTTGAATACCGATCCCCATGTTTCCCATCGTTTTGACGACGAACTGAACGCGGTGCATGAACTGGTCCACCGCATGGCCGGGGTGGTGGAGGAGCAGATGCGCAATGCGCTCAGTGCCCTGTTGCATCAGGATGAGGCTCTGGCCAATGAAATCATCGGTCGCGACAGTGTCGTCAACGATTACGAGCTGCGCATCGAGGAAGAGTGCATCAATATCCTGGTACGCCGACATCCGGCGGCCAGTGATTTGCGCTTGGTGATGACCCTGATCAAATCCATTGCCGATCTCGAACGTATTGGTGACAAGGCGGTCAAGATTGCCAGCATGTCCTTGTCGATGCAGCGCAGCAGTGCCAGCGTTAATAACCGCTTTTTACGCGATATCAAGGTGATGGGTGACTACGCCCTGGGGATGTTCCGGAAAGCCATGGATGCCCTTGCCAACAACGATGCCGAGGCGGCCGTCGAAATTGCCAAGGGGGACGAAGAGCTAAACCAAGAATATCGCGCCGCCATGCGCCGTCTCATTACCTATATGATGGAGGATCCGCGGACGATTACGCCGGCCATCGACGCCCTCTTTGTGGCCAAAGCCTTGGAGCGCGTTGGCGACCACGCCCGCAACCTCTGTGAGTACGTGATCTACCTTGTCAAAGGGGTCAACGTCCGTCATATTCCCTTGGAGGATGTCGGCAAGCAACTCCAGGATTGAATCATGCCCAGTGACGACAGCGCCCTAAATCGAAACCTTCTTGCCGCGCTGGATCTGGGATCCAACTCCTTCCACATGGTCATCGCCGAAGAGATTGGCGGTGAGCTGCGTCTCCTCGACCGGCTGCGTGAGGGGGTGCGGCTCGCCGAGGGCTTGCTCCCGAATGGCGACCTTGCTCCCGAAGTCGCCGCCCGTGCCATCGAATGCCTGCAGCGTTTTGGGCAGCGCCTGCGCACGGTTCCCAAGGAGCGCACCCGCGTGATCGGTACCAACACCCTGCGCATGCTGCGCCGGGCCGAGGACTTCTTGGCGCAGATCGAGGCCGCGGTGGGGGTGCCGGTAGAGATCGTTGCCGGGCGGGAGGAAGCGCGCCTGATATATCTAGGTGTTTCTCATAGCTTGGCCGTTGCCCCGGAAGAGCGCCGTCTAGTGGTCGACATTGGCGGCGGTAGCACGGAAATCATCGCCGGGCGAGGCTTTCAGCCAGGTATTCGCGAGAGCCTGCATTTTGGCTGCGTGGGCTCGACGCGGGAGTATTTCCCCGGGGAAAAAATCGATCGCGACGCCTTCCACGCCCTGCGGCAGCGGGTGCGTTTGGCCATTGAACCCACGATCGGCGACTATCGCCGTTTTGGTTGGGATCAAGCCGTGGGCTCTTCCGGTACCATCAAAGCAATAGCACGAATCCTACAGGAAAATGGTCGGGGCTCGCGGATCAGCGCGGCGGGACTCCGCTGGCTGCAAGACGAAGTGCTCTCCCTAGGGAGTTTTCGCGCCCTTGCTCGTTTGGCTGGCTTAAAGGCGGATCGCGTACCCGTGTTTCCGGGCGGGCTTGCCATCCTCTCGGCAATTTTTGATGCTTTTCAGCTAGAAGAGATGCGTTTTTCGGAGGGAGCCCTGCGCGAGGGCGCCCTCTACGACCTCTTAGGGCGCATCCACCACGAAGACAGTCGCGAGTTGAGCGTTCTTGGTCTCCAGGAGCGTTTTCATAGCCAGCGCGAGCGCAATAGCCAGGTTTGGACTCGGGCGGAACACCTCTTTGCCAGCTCCTGCCGTGAGTGGAAGCTTACGGATCTTCACGGTGCCTGGTTGCGCTGGGCTGCTCTCACCCACGATATTGGTTTGGATATTGCGCACTCCGGTTTTCACAAGCACGGCGAATACATCTGGCGCAATGCCGACCTCGCCGGTTTTTCCAATCGCGAACAGAATCTTCTGGCCCTGCTGGTGCGCATGCAGCGCAAAAAGCTGCTGAACATTGCACAGTTGCAGTCCATGGGGGTAAGCATGGACGACGCGCCGGTTTTGCAGCGCTTGGCGGTACTCCTGCGCCTTGCCATCCTCTTGCAGCGCGGCGCCGCGGAGTTGTCTTTGCCCGAACTGCAAATTCTTGGGCAGACCCTGCAATTGTCCTTTGCATCGGGCTGGCAGCAAAAGGCCCCGCTCCTGCATGCCGATTTGGATCACGAACGGGAGTTGCTGGCCCCCGAATTCCAGTTGCTGTTCTAACGCTCTTGGAACTGCTGAACTGGATCCTCGCGCATCTAGGGGTTACTCCGGTAACGCTCGCCGACGTTAGCGAATTTTTGCGACGCTACGGCTACGGTATTCTCTTTCTCGGTACCCTTTTTGAGGGCGAGGCGGTGGTGATCATCGCCGGTGCCCTGGCGCATACCGGCATTCTTTCGTGGCCCGGTGTGATTTTGGCGGCCTGGGCCGGCAGTACCCTCAACGACCAGATTCTCTACCTGCTTGGCTATCGCTACGGCACACGTCTGGTTGGCTGGCTGCCGCGCTTTCTGCGCCGGCACGTGGAGCGCGCGGAAGCCCTGATCCGCCGCTTTGGCGATTGGATTACCGTGCTCTTTCGCTTCATCTATGGCACCCGCACCATCACCCCGATTCTCCTCGGCGTGCATCGCTATCATCCGCGCCGTTATTTCTGGGTCAATCTCGTTGCCGCCTTGCTTTGGTCGGTACTGATCAGTGCCGCTGGCTATCTGCTGGCCGCTTCGCTGCCGGTTATTCTGCGCGAGCTGCGCTATGTGCAGATCTTGTTTTTGGTCTTGCTCTTGATGGGCGCGGCCTACTTTCTTTGGCGGCAGTGGCGGCGCAGGCGGCAATAGCTCGGTTTGCCGTCGACGGTCTTTTTTGCTATAACGCGCCGCAGGCCCGCTGGGGCCAAATTCACACACCGACCCACACCTGCTTGCCGGGTGTCCTGCGGGATGGCAAAGCGGGGGTCGGTGGCGGAGATCAACCCGAATCTATGGAGTTTTCATGACCAGTCCTGTTGTGAGTATGCGTGCTCTTCTCGAAGCCGGTGTGCATTTTGGCCACCAATCCCGTTATTGGCATCCAAAAATGGCGCCCTATCTCTTTGGCGAACGCAATCGAATCCACATCATCAACTTGGAGCACACCCTGCCGATGCTGCGCACCGCGCTGGCGTTTCTCGAGCAACTGTCGCGCAAGCATGGTCGGGTGCTCTTTGTGGGCACCAAGCGTCAGGCGCGCGACGTGATTGCCGAAGAGGCCAAGCGCTGCGGCGCTTTCTACGTCAATCAGCGTTGGCTGGGCGGCACCCTGACCAATTTCAAAACCATTCGCCAGTCTCTGCGCCGTATGGAAGAGCTCGAGCAGATGCGCAGTGACGGTACCATCGAGAAACTCACCAAGAAAGAGGCTCTCGATCTGCAGCGTGAGCTCGACAAGTTGGAGCGCAGCCTGGGCGGTATCAAGGAAATGACCGGGGTGCCGGATGCCATTTTCGTCATCGACGTCGGTCACGAAAACATCGCCGTTGCCGAGGCCAAGAAGTTGGGCATCCCGGTGATTGGCGTCGTCGATAGTAACTGCGACCCGACCCTGATCGACTACCCGATTCCCGGCAATGACGACGCGGCGCGGGCGATTCGGCTGTACGCCAGTCTCGCCGCGGATGCGATCCTGGCCGGCCGGCAGGGCATCGAGGCAGATCTTCTCGACGATTTTGTCGAGGTAGACGAAGAGATCATCGAAATCGACGCAGATTAATCAGCCCCCTTCCATCCCGGAGTTCAGGAGTAAGCAATGGCAATTACGGCACAGCAAGTCAAGGAACTGCGCGAGCGTACCGGCGCTGGCATGATGGAATGCAAGACGGTTCTGAGTGAGGCGAACGGCGATATGGATGCCGCCATCGACCTTCTGCGTAAACGGGGTCTGGCCAAGGCCGACAAAAAGGCCGGGCGTGTTGCCGCCGAAGGAGTAGTGGTGGTGGCGACGAGCGCCGACCAACGCCGCGCGGTGGTTCTCGAGCTCAACTGTGAGACGGATTTTGTAGCCAAAAACGAGGATTTCGTGGGTTTTGCCAAGCGCTGCGCTGAAGCATCCCTGCAGCAGGGAGCCGACCTTGCGGCGCTGGCCTCGGGCGCCCTCGAGGAGGAGCGCAAGGCCTTGGTCAGCAAACTGGGCGAGAACATTGCCTTGCGTCGTCTGCAGCAAGTGTCTGTCGACCGAGGGCGAGTGGGTAGCTATCTGCACGGCAGTCGGATCGGGGTGTTGGTGGCGGTGCAAGGAGAGGTTTCAGAGGAGCTCGGACGCGATCTTGCCATGCACATAGCCGCCTCGCGTCCGGAGGTCGTGTATCCGGAAGATGTTTCGCCAGAGCGGGTGGAGAAAGAGAAGGAAATCCTTATCGCCCAGGCTGCTGATTCGGGCAAGCCCCGGGAGATCATCGAAAAAATGATTTCGGGGCGGATGAATAAATTTCTCAACGAAATCGCTCTTACCGGCCAACCCTTCGTAAAAAATCCCGATCAGACGGTAGGTGATTTGCTCAAGCAGACAGGCGGCGCAAAGGTACTCGAGTTCGTGCGCTACGAGGTGGGCGAGGGTATCGAAAAGGCGCCGGTGGCGGACTTTGCCACCGAGGTCATGGCGCAAGTACGGGGTAGCTGATGGAGGCCCCGCTGCGCTACCGGAGGGTTCTGCTCAAGCTGAGCGGAGAGGCCCTGATGGGCGACGGACAGTACGGCGTCGACCGGGGCGTGGTGCAGCGTATGGCCGCCGAGATCAAGGAGATAGCCGACGCCGGGGTGCAAGTCGCTCTGGTAATTGGCGGCGGTAACATCTTTCGAGGCATGGCGAAGGCTGCCGAGGGTATGGACCGTGCCACCGCTGACTATATGGGAATGTTGGCGACGGTGATGAATGCCTTGGCGGTGCAGGATGCCCTCGAGCATTTGGGTCTTCCTACCCGGGTGCAATCGGCTTTGCATATCGAACAGGTAGCAGAGCCGTACATCCGTCGTCGCGCCATTCGTCATCTGGAGAAAGGACGGGTAGTCATCTTTGGCGCCGGTACCGGCAACCCCTTTTTCACCACCGACACTGCGGCCAGCCTGCGCGCCGTCGAAATTGGCGCCGAGCTGGTACTCAAGGGCACCAAGGTCGATGGTATCTACACCGACGATCCGGTCACCAATCCCGATGCCATGCGCTACCGCAAGCTGAGTTTCGATCAGGTGTTGGAGCAGGGATTGCAGGTGATGGATGCAACCGCCATCACTCTTTGTCGTGACAACGATATGCCAATCATCGTCTTTTCCATGAACAAGCCCGGGGCCCTTCTGCGCGTATTGCAAGGCGAGGAAGAGGGGACTCTGGTGCGGGGTACACAAGTATGAGCATTGCGGAAATCAAGAAAGACGCCGAATTGCGGATGAAGAAGAGCATCGAGTCGCTGAAAAGTGAACTGGCGCGACTGCGAACGGGCCGTGCAACTACGGCCCTGCTCGATCCCGTGGAAGTGGACTATTACGGCACTCCCACGCCTTTGTCGCAAGTTTCCTCGGTCAGCGTGGCGGATGCCCGCTCTCTACTGGTCACGCCTTGGGAAAAAAACATGATCCCAAAGATCGACAAGGCCATCCGCGATGCTGGCTTGGGTCTGAATCCGGTAGCCGGCTCTGACAACGTGCGGGTACCTTTGCCGCCGCTTTCCGAGGAGCGACGCAAGGAGATGGTGAAGATCGTTCGCTCCGAAGGCGAGGGGGCGCGAGTTGCCATTCGCAACATTCGTCGAGATGGCATTGCTCAGGTCAAGAGTTTGCTCAAAGATAAAGCGATTTCTGAAGATGAAGAGCGGCGCGCGGAAGAGGAATTCCAGAAGCTGACCGATCGTTTCATCGATGAAGTGGAAGCGGTGATCGAGGCCAAAGAATCAGACCTGATGGAGGTCTGAGTTGAGCTCCGCTTTGGCGGCAGAGACCGCCAACAAGCATCCTCGGCATATTGCCATCATTATGGATGGTAATGGCCGTTGGGCCTACCGCCGGCATTTGCCGCGTGTGGCTGGTCACCGGCGCGGCGCCGAGGTGGTGCGAGAGATGGTGCAGCGCTGTGTCGACTTAAAAATTCCGCACCTCACCCTTTTTGCCTTCAGCACCGAGAATTGGCGCCGTCCGCCGCTCGAGGTGCGGCTGCTGATGAATCTTTTTCGCCTCCTTTTGCGCCGCGAGGCGCGCAAGCTGCACGAGAATGGCGTGCGTTTGCGCATCATCGGCGAGCGTAGCAACCTTGCCGCAGATTTGCAGACCCTGATCGCCGAGGCCGAGGCCCTAACGGCCGAAAATCGCCGGCTCACCCTCAACTTGGCGGTCAACTACGGTGGCCGCTGGGATATTACCCAAGCAACGAAGCGCGCCGTCGCCCGGCACCTGGAATCGGGAGAGAGTCTCGACACCTTCCGTGAAGAAGACCTTGCCGCAGAACTCTGTTTGGCCGACAGCCCGGAGCCCGATCTTCTCATTCGTACTGGTGGTGAGGAGCGAATCAGCAATTTCCTCATTTGGCAGTTGGCGTATACCGAGTTCTATTTTACCGACACCCTGTGGCCGGATTTCGACGGCAATGCCTTGGAGTTGGCGCTAAAATCCTTTGCCCATCGGCAGCGACGCTTTGGTCGCACGGGCGATCAAATCTTGGATGATGCTTGCGCCAGCGACTGATCACTGCCACTCTTCTTTTGGCGGTCTTTCTACCGCTACTGCTGTACAGCCCGGTCTGGCTCTTTTTTTCGGTTCTTGTCCTGGTATTTATCCTCGCCGCCGGCGAGTGGTGGCAGCTGAGCGGAGTTCGACATCCGCGACTTTGGCAGAGTGCCGCCGCCTTCACCTTGTTGTTGTTGACTCCGTTACTGTTCGAGTTGCCGGATTTGCCCATCTACGTTGCCGGGGCGTCGACGATCTTTTGGGCCTGTACCCTAGTCCTGCTCATTGCGCTGCGCCGGCGCGGCACGTTGTCTCCGGGTTTTCTTGCCGTGGCTGGCTTTCCCGCCCTGATCCCCGCCTTTGCCTTGGGCATTTGGTTACAGGGCAGGCAACCCCTGTGGTTGCTCTGGGGCATCGGTATCGTAATCCTCACCGATGTATTTGCGATGTTGGCAGGTAAGCGCTTCGGTCGCGCGCGTTTGGCACCAATGCTGAGTCCGGGCAAGACCTGGGCCGGGCTCTGGGGCGGCTTGCTTGGCGGCGTGCTCGGGGGCACACTGGGGGCTGGACTCTTTTGGTCTTGGCAACCCGCAATCTGCCTTGCTGGGGCTGGTATTGGGATTGTAGTGGCGACCTTTGGGGTGGCGGGCGATCTGTTTGAGAGTCTGTTGAAGCGCTCGGCGGGCCAAAAAGATAGCGGTCAGCTTTTGCCCGGTCATGGCGGTGTACTCGATCGCCTCGATGCCTTGACGGCGGGCCTGCCAGTATTCATCAGCTTACTGTTTCTGTGGGGGAAACTATGACACGCGGCATTTGCATCCTTGGTGCGACGGGCTCCATCGGCAAGAGCACCCTCGACGTCCTGGCCCGCCATCCGGAGCGCTTTCGTGTGCTGGTTTTGACTGCCAACGGGCGGGTCGACGAAATGGCGGAGCTCTGCCGCCAGCATCGCCCCAAGCTCGCCGTGATGCGCGATCCGGCTGCTGCGCAACGCCTGCGCGAGCGTCTTGCCGATCTTCCCGATATCGAGGTCGGCGGTGGTGAGGAGGCGCTCTGCGCGGCGGTGGATTACCCAGGCGTGCAGGAGGTCATGGCGGCCATCGTCGGCGCCGCGGGGCTGCTACCGACCCTCGCCGCCGTGCGCGCGGGTAAGAAGATCTATCTCGCCAACAAAGAATGTCTGGTGATGGCGGGTGAGCTCTTCATGGAAGAGGTGCGCCGCCATGGCGTTACTCTCCTGCCCATCGATAGCGAGCACAATGCGATTTTTCAGTGTTTTGGTGACGAGCGGGGCGTGCGCCGCATCATCCTTACCGCCTCCGGCGGACCCTTCCGGGAAACCCCCCTGGCGAACTTGGCGCAGGTCACGCCGGAGCAGGCTTGTGCGCACCCCAATTGGGTCATGGGACGCAAGATTTCCGTCGATTCGGCAACCATGATGAACAAAGGCCTCGAGGTCATCGAAGCACGTTGGCTTTTTGACCTGAGCGTCGATCGTATCTCGGTGCTCATCCACCCACAAAGTATCATCCATTCCATGGTGGAGTATCTCGATGGCTCGGTGTTGGCGCAGCTCGGTAATCCCGACATGCGTACTCCTATCGCCCACGCCCTGGCCTACCCAGAGCGCATCGATAGCGGCGTATCCTCCCTCGACTTGGCGCGGGGGCCGGCCCTGCAGTTTCAGGAGCCGGATTTGCAACGCTTTCCCTGTCTGGCCCTGGCCTTCGAGGCCTTGGCCGGCGGTTCGGCGGCCACGGCGGTGCTCAACGCCGCCAATGAAATTGCCGTTCAGGCCTTTCTCGACGGCAAACTGCCATTCCTCGGCATTCCGCGAGTCGTTGCCGCCACCCTCGAGGTGTATCAGCCGCAGCGTCCGGCGGATCTACCAGCCGTAATGGCTATCGATGCCGAGGCCCGTATCCGCGCCCAGCAGCAAATTCCCCTTGCCGGCGCTGCCTGAGCCCGCGTGAATATCCTGATCACCCTTCTGGCCTTCATTATTGCCGTCAGCATTCTGGTAACTTTTCACGAAGCCGGGCATTTTTTTGTGGCGCGCGCCCTGGGGGTACGGATTCTGCGCTTTAGTGTAGGCTTTGGTCCGGCGCTCTGGCAGCGCCGCTTTGGCGCGGATGCCATCGAGTTTCGCTTGGCGGCGATTCCCTTTGGCGGTTATGTGAAGATGCTCGAAGCGACACCGGGGGAGACGGTGCCCGACGGCGACCGCGGGCGTGC
>DDOU01000044.1:15255-20284 GCA_002341825.1 Candidatus Igneacidithiobacillus taiwanensis
CTCGCCATTTTTCTCTATGCCGCGGTGGGTATGCTGGGAATTCCCGGCATTGCGCCGATCATTGGTCACGTCGACCCTCATCATTTTGCCGCCCAACACAGTACCTTGCAGGCTGGCGATCGTATCGAATCCGTCAACGGGGTGGCGGTACACGACTGGGAGAGCTTGCGCCAGCAGCTGCTCGCCGCGGCCATGAATGAGCAAGCGGCCAAACTTACGCTGCGAAATGCGCAAGGACAAGCGGAGGAAACGGTGCTGCCGCTGCAACGGCTTCCCAAGGATAGTGTCGGCCCGGGTTTTCTGGGTGAGGTCTTGGGTTTGGGACCCTACCTACCGCCGGTGATCGGAAGGGTTCTGCCCCATACTCCGGCGGCCACCCTCGGCCTGCAACCTGGAGACCGTATCCTTACGATAGGGGGTCAGCCCATCTACAGCTGGCAAGATGTCGTTCACGCCATCGAGAAACAGGGCGTCAAGCAAACCTCCCTGCGCTGGCAGACCCCCCAGGGCCGGTTGCAAGAAGGACAGGTGCAGTTGCAAATGATCCTCTCCCAGGGTAAACCCGAAGGATATCTTGGGGTTACCCTCGCGCCCCTGCCGAAGTCGCTGATCGTCGTGCATCGCCGTGGCCTCCTCCCTGCCATCGGGTACGGGGCGCAGCAGAGTTGGTCGGTGGCAAGTCTGTCGGTGGAGATGATCTGGCGCATGCTGCAGGGCTCGGTGTCCACCCGCAACATCAGCGGCCCGGTGGGCATTGCCGAGGTGGCCGGCCAGAGTTTCGTAGCTGGTGTCNNCTCCCTATCTGAGTTTTCTGGCCCTGCTCAGCATCAGTTTGGGGGTGATCAATCTCTTTCCTCTACCGGTACTCGACGGTGGCCATGTCCTCTTTGCTCTGGCGGAGATCCTCCGCGGCCGGCCCTTGCCNNCCAGAATGGATGCAAAAAGCGCAGATGATCGGTATAGTGCTGATCCTGATGCTTCTATTCCTGGCCCTCTACAACGACACTGTGAGAATGTTGAAACCGTGAAGAAAATGCGCCTTCCTACCCGTTCCACCCGGGCCCTGACGCTGTCGGCGGCCGTATTCTGCGCAGCCGCCCTGGTTCCCGCATGGGGATTTACGCCGTTCACTGTGCAAAATATCGAAATCAAAGGCTTGCAACATATCACGCCGGGCACGGTATACAATTATCTGCCTATTCATATTGGCGAGTCGGTGGATGATGCCTTGGCACAAAAGGCAGTGCAGGATCTCTACTCTACGGGGTTCTTCCAGGACGTGAGCATCGCGCGCTCCGGCAATGACCTAGTCGTGGTGGTGAAAGAGCGGCCCATCATCGCCAGTATCGAGACCAAGGGCATCAAGGCTTTTTCCAAGGATGAGGTCAATTCCACCCTCAAGGGCATCGGTCTCGAGGTTCGCCATATTTTCAATAAAGCGACTCTTGATCAGGTGGTGCAGGGGCTGCAACAGCAGTATGAGGGAATGGGGTACTACGATGCGAAGATCACTCCGCACGTGGAAACCTTGCCGCGCAATCGGGTAGCCATCCGCATCGATGTCGATCAGGGTGAGCAGGCTACCATCAAACAAGTGAATATCGTTGGCAACCATGCATTCTCCGAGAGTCGTCTGCGTAGTCTGTTCTCCATTGGCGCGCCCGACACCTTTTCGTTTTTCACAAAAAACGACCGTTACTCACAGGAAAAGTTTTCTAAGAGTTTAGAAAAGCTTACCAATTTTTATCTCGACCGTGGCTACCTGAATTTTGCCATCGAATCTACGCAGGTGCAAATTACTCCTAATCGTCGCTTCGTGTACCTAACTGTAAACGTTCACGAAGGGGACGTTTATCACGTAAGCAAAGTAGACCTGACTGGTGATCTGGTATTGCCCCGAGAAAAGCTCGAAAAGCTGATAGAAATTCATCCCGGTGAGCGCTTCTCAAAAGAAAAAATCCTCGATACCAACAAGGCGATTGCGGATGAGTTGGGCAATTATGGATACGCCTTTGCCAATACCACACCAGTACCCACGGTTGACCCCAAAACCCATGAGGTAGCGCTGAATTTCCAGGTCGATCCCGGGCATCGGGTCTATATTCGGCGTATCAACATCAGCAACAACAACCGCAGTATGGATTATGTGGTACGTCGGCAATTTCGGCAGATGGAAGGAGCTCTGTACAACCGTAGTCTGATTGATCGCTCGAAGTTACGTCTCGATCAGACAGGCTTTTATCAGAATGTCACCACCAAGACGGTGCCTGTACCCGGCCACCCCGATCAGCTCGATCTCGATGTGGCGGTAGACGAACGACCAACGGGTTCCTTCAGTGTGGGTGTTGGCTACTCCAATGCGCAAGGATTTCTGTTCAACGGCTCGATTTCCCAGAAAAACTTCATGGGCACCGGCAATGCGTTATCATTCTCGGCCAACGTCGGTGGCTTGGGAAGCGCCTTCAATCTTTCCTACACCGATCCCTATTTCACGCCCGATGGCATCAGTCTCGGCTTCAATATCTTCCGCAACGATACCAACTTATCGACTTTGGCGGTTGCGCCGTATCAGGAGGTCGATCTTGGTGGCGCGGTAACCTTGGGCATTCCAGTAATGGAATATGTATATGACTATATGTCCTTGGGCTACACCCATACCCGTATCACTTTGGATACGAGTAATCCCATACCCCTCTACCAAAATTATATTGATAACTATGGCAATACGACCAACTCGATAACGCTTGGTAATGATTTGGTTTACGACAGTACCAACTCACCAATTTTCCCCACCAAGGGTATTTACAGCAGCCTTTCTCTGAAGGCAGCGATACCACCGGGCAATCTACGTTGGTATAAGGCCGAGGTGAAAACCAATTACTACCATCCCTTTACCTCTTGGCTCTCGGGTGGGTTAGGGCTGCGTTATGGCTTCATCAACAGCTACTCTAGTAAGCCGGTACCTTTCTTCAATAACTTCTATCTTGGTGGTCCGCTGACCTTGCCTGGTTACCAAACCTATGCGCTCGGCCCGCAAATCGATGGCTATCCAGTGGGCGGTACCCGTGAGCTGCTCCTCGATGCCAATCTGTACTTCCCGCTGCCTGGCCTACAAGACAATAAAAATTTCCGGATGAATGCCTTTGTTGCCAGCGGCTGGGTGTACGGCGTGAACCCTGTCAGCGGCAGCACCAACACTTACAGTTATTCGAACAATTATTTCCCCAACTTTGGTGAGATGCGCACCACGGCAGGTATTGGCCTGCTTTGGATCAGTCCGCTCGGACCGTTGCGCCTATCTTTGGCTGTCCCGCTCAACAAGAAGCCGGGTGATTTGACGCAGCCTCTGCAGTTCACCGTGGGTAATGCTTTCTGATGCGTCGTTGTTGGCGTGCCATCCTCTGCCTCGTGGGTAGTCTATGTCTGGCGCCGGCAGCGCTGGGCGAGGTTCCCAAAATTGGCTTTGTCGACCTTGACAAGGCCTTGCGCGAGCTCCCGGAAGCACAGGTGGGCGCGAAGAACCTCAATCAGCTGATTGCGGAAAAGGAAAAAGCGATCGAGCAAAAACAGCAGCAGATCGTTTCTGCGCAAAAGGCGTTGGAACAAGATTTTCCCAAGCTCAGCAATGCCGAACGGCAAAAGCGTGAAGCGCAGCTCCAAGCCATGGTGATGGATTTGCAAAAGTTGCGACAGTCGGCGCAGGATCAAATCAATATGCAGCGTAATCAGATTCTCGAAAACATCCAGGCGCGGCTGGTGCGAGTAGTTAGTCAGATTGGCAAGCAGGGTCACTACACCTTGATTCTGAACGACAAATCTGTTCTATATGTAAGCGGCGCAATCGATCTGACCCAGCAAGTAGTTGCTGCCATGGAAAAACCCAAGGCGAGTAAGGGTAAATGAGCATCCGGGCGCGGCGATCTTTTTTGCTTGCCGAATTGGCAAATGCGCTGGGCCTCGAGTTTCGAGGAAACCCCGCGCTACGCCTCGACGGCATCGCCGGGATAGCAACTGCAACCGAGCAGCAGCTGAGTTTTTTGCAGGATAGCAAATATCTGCCCTTGCTGGCGCAAACGCGAGCTGGGGCGCTGATTTTACGCAAAGAGCATGCGCAGGATTATTCTGGTGCGGCGCTATGGAGCAATAATCCGTACCTGAGTTTTGCGCAGGCGATGCAGTTATTTTATCCCCCAGAACAACCCTCGCCTGGCATATCCCCGCGTGCCGAAATAGCCGCTGATGTCGAGCTTGGCGCCCAGACGCGGGTGGAGGACTTCGTGCAAATTGGGGCGGGCGCCCGGATTGGTGACGGCGCGTGGCTCGAGGCGGGCGTGGTCATTGGTGCCGGCGTAGAAATCGGTGCCGGTAGCCATCTGTATCCTGGGGTGAAAGTCTTGGCAGGTTCGATACTTGGTCCTGACTGCATCATCCACGCCAATGCGGTAATCGGTGCCGATGGTTTCGGGTTTGCTCAGGGCGCCGGCGGTTATGAAAAAATCCCGCAAATCGGCAGGGTGGTGCTGGGCGCAAGGGTGGAGATTGGGGCAAACACTTGTATCGATCGCGGCGCCCTGGGCGATACCGTCATTGGCGATGGGGTAAAGATCGATAATCTGGTACAGATTGGCCACAATGTCGAAATTGGTGCTGATACCGTGATTGCCGGACAGACGGGCGTGGCTGGTAGCACCCGCATCGGTCGCGGTTGTCGCATTGGTGGGCAAGTAGGTTTTGCCGGGCACATCGAGATTGCCGATGGCACCGTGATTGCCGGGCAAAGCGCCATCACCCACGATATTCGGCAGGCAGGGATTTACTCTGGGGTGATTCCCGCGCAGGAGGTGCGCCGTTGGCGTCGCACCGTCGCGCAACTGCATCGCCTAGATGGTATTTTGCGGCGTCTGCGCGGAGCCGCCGATCCCGCATCCCATTCCTCTTCCTCCTAGGAGTTTGTATGGAAGGTTTTGACATCCACCAGATTCTGCGTCGCCTGCCGCATCGCTATCCGTTTTTGCTGGTCGATCGTATT
>DDOU01000009.1 GCA_002341825.1 Candidatus Igneacidithiobacillus taiwanensis
ACGTGGTTGCGCACCCAGGCGGTTGCTGCTTCCGCTTCTCCCGCCTTCAGATTCGTGTCTTCAAAAAAGGCGCCGTGACCGGCTACCCCTTGCTGCGTCGTGTTTTCACTCATTGCAAACTCCTTGTCGGCCCTTGGGGCCAAGACTATGATCCATTGCCGTGTCCGTGTTGGATCTCCTTATAGTTGACTATTATGCTCTCCTATAATTCCAAAGCCAAGCCACGGATTTTATTGTCTTGCTCGGAGGGATGCGGAAGTAATGAGATCAGAACAGGAAGTTGCAGAACGATGCCGAAGCTTGTTCGAAGATGCAGCGGTACGAGCAAAGGGGTGGCGCAGTAACCTCTTTTGGCGTCCGGCAAGCCCCGCGAATCCCTACGGCAGTCTGCGGGTTGACGGCGAGGAGCTCGAGGTGCTGTTGGCGGCCATTGTTGGGGTGCCGGCCGCGAGCCGGTCTAGTCTCGAGGCGCGCGAGCCTGGCCGCGCAGGTTTTATCGAGCGCTCCATTGCCCATGGTGAGTTGCCGCTCTTGCGCTACCGAGCCGACGAGTGAGTAATGCCGTCATCCTCTCGCGCTACCCCGAGCTGTATTCCAGCCAACGTTTGCTGGCGGCCCTGCAAGAGCGCGGTGTGCAGGCGCAGATTCTGCGGCCGGAGCTCTGTGCCCTGAGCCTTGCCGGTGGGCACTTTCATTTGCACTACGCCGGCAAGCCCCTCGCTCCGCCCGCTATCGTCCTGCCGCGCTTCGGTAGTCCCCTGACCCAGCTTGGTCAACGTCTGCTGCAGCATTTTTCGGTGTTGGGCAGCGTCCTCCTCAATCGTGGAGACGCGTTGCTGCGCGCTCGCGATAAATTNNCTTTCCCTACAACTCTTGGCGGCGGCAGGGTTACCCGTGCCCGATACTTGGTATTTGGCCGATGCGGCAGCGGCGGAGCAAGCCCTGGCGAAACTTGGGGTGCCCGTGGTGAGCAAGCTGCTAGCGGGCTCCCAGGGGGTGGGAGTGAACCTGGCGGAGAGCGAGGGCGGAGCGCGGGCGCTGGTCGACACGCTGCTGCTCCTGCAGCACGAGGTACTCCTGCAGCGTTTTCTACCCGGGCGAGAGGACTATCGCATTATCGTGCTGGCGGGGGAGGTGCTTGCCGCCATGCGTCGTCGCGCCGGGGCGCAGGATTTTCGCAGCAATCTGCACCGCAATGGTACCGCCGAGGCGATTCCCCTCGATCACCTCGACTCGCGTCTGCAAAATCTGGCCATTACCGCTTGTGCGGCGTTGGGGCTGGACTTTGCCGGGGTGGATCTGATGGCAGATGGGCATGGAGGCTACACCCTCCTCGAGCTCAATCCCTCGCCCAGCCTGCAGGGCATCGAGACGGTCAGCGGGGTAGATATTGCCGCTCAGGTGGCAGAGTACTTGATCAGCCGCTGTGGGGCGGCATCCGCTGCACTTCGGCAGCAATCCACTCCCGCAGCTGCGCCGTAATCTCGGCGCTGCGACCGGCGGCGGCCATGCTGGGGCCAAAATGGAGATGCAGTTCGCCGCCGCGCTTGCGCCATTCGCCCCGCGGCCAAAAGCAACCGCTATTGAGGGCCAAGGGCAAAATCGGCACGCCCACGCGCTGGGCCAAAGCGGCAGCGGTTTGATGAAACTCCCCTATCTGCCCGCAAGGCTGGCGTGTTCCCTCGGGAAACAAGAGAACGGGAATGCCGTCGCGTAGGCGCTGTTCGCCCTGCTCCAAGACTTGCTTCAGTGCCTGACGACCGGCTCGGCGGTCGATGGCGATGGGAGCGGAGAGGGGAAGATACCAGCCAATGATGGGCAGACGCAGCAGTTCGCCTTTGAGGACGAAGGCTAAGCGAGGAAAATATCGCCAGAGCAGCAGGGTTTCGAGGGCAGATTGGTGATTGCTGACGATGACACAAGGGCCTCGAGGCAGATTCTCTAGCCCCGTAACGTGAATCCGCAGGCCCAGGGTCGCGGTGAATATACTGCTACCAACGCGTGCCCAGGTGCCGCAGCCCCAAAAGCGCCAGCGCTGCGCTAGGAGAGGAAAGGGGAGCAACACGATTGCCCAGAGCAGCGTCCATAGTACAAATAATATATAGAACAACAGGCTGCGGAGGGCGCTGCCCATGGGCTAGTGCCCCAGTATGGCGTCGGCGACGGCCGCCAAATTGGCAAAGACGGGAATGCCCTCGGCGCGAGCGATGTCTTCCACTTTTTTCCCCTTACCCGTGCGCACCAAAATGGGGCTGGCGCCGGCGCTACGCGCCGCCTGCAGGTCGCGATGACTATCACCTACCGCCGGAACCCCACGCAAATCGACCTGAAAACGCTCGGCAATCTGCCGGAACATGCCATCTTGGGGTTTGCGGCAGTCGCAGCCGGCCTCGGGGTGGTGCGGGCAGAAGAAAATGGCATCGATGCGGCCGCCGAGTTCGGCTAGTTCTCGCCGCATCCGCGCATGGATGGCGTTGAGGGCGGCTAGGCCAAAGAGGCGGCGGCCAATACCCGACTGGTTGCTGGCAACCACCACGGAGTAGCCGCTGCGGTTGAAGCGGGCAATGGCCTCGAGACTGCCGGGGATGGGGCGCCACTCCGCCGCCGATTTGATGAAGGCGTCGCTGTCCTCGTTGATGACCCCGTCGCGATCGAGAATGATCAGCGGTGTCATCCGCGTCCCTGGAGCAGGGAAAAGTCGGCAATGCGTAGGAATGCCCCTTGCAGCTCCTGGAGCAAGGCGAGGCGTTGGCGCCGCAGGTCCTGATCCTCGCAAAGCACCATGACCTCGGCAAAGAAGCGATCGACAGGGTCGCGTAGGATCGCTAACTGACCGAGCACCTGTTGGTAGTCCCTCTTGGAAAGGGCGCTCGTCACCGCGTCACGAATGCTGAGCCAAGCATTACAGAGGTCTTTTTCTGCGGCTTCTACCAGGCGTTCGGGCTGCAGGTCTATGCCAGTGCTCGCTTCCTTGCGCAGCAGGTTGCCTACCCGTTTGATCAGGGCGGCGAGATCATCTGCCCGCGAGTCGTTGGCCAAGAAAATGCTCAGTTGCTCCAAGCGCTGACGGGCGTCGAGGGGATCGTCGGCAGCAACCGCCAGGACGGCAGCAACTTGGTCGGCGCTAAAGCCTTCCTCGCGGAAAATGACCCGCAGGCGCTCGACAAAAAATTCTGCCAGCTTGTCGCCGACTTCCGCCGCCTGCGCCGCCGACGTCCCATATTGCTTGGCGGCGACCGCAACGAGCTGGCGTAAGGAGAGGGAGCGCCCGCCTTCGAGGGCGATGCGCAATATCCCCAAGGCGGCACGACGCAAGGCAAAGGGATCGCGATCGCCGGTGGGTACCTTACCCAAGGCAAAGAAACCAAAGAGGGTGTCGATACGATCGGCAAGGGCGAGCACCTGCCCCGCCGCCGAGGCGGGAATGGCATCGTCACGCCCAGCCGGTTGGTATTGACTGGCTATGGCGTCGGCTACGGCGGCCGGCTCTCCGTCGTGTCGTGCGTAGTGTCCACCCATGATGCCTTGCAGCTCCGGAAACTCCCCCACCATGCCGGTCAGGAGATCGCATTTGCACAACGCTGCAGCACGACGACAGGTCTGCGCATCTGCCCCGAGGGTAGTTGCCAAGGTTTCGACCAAGGGAAGAAGACGGCGGGCTTTGTCGCCAATGCTGCCCAGCCCCTCCTGAAAGGAAATCGCGTCGAGGGCCGGCCGGCGTGCTTCGAGGGCTTGCTGGCGGTCCTGATCCCAGAAGAAGGCGGCATCGGCAAGGCGCGCGCGCAGGACGCGATTGTTGCCGTGGATGACGACGCGGGGATCGCGACTCTCGAGATTGGCAAGGAAAAGGTATTTTGCCGCCAGTTTGCCGCTGGCGCTGCGCAAGGGGATGTAGCGCTGGTGTTGGATCATCACCGTGACTAGGACTTCTTCTGGGATGCGCAAATACTCTTCCGCAAAGCCGCCGGCGAGTGCCACCGGCCATTCGCAAAGGCCGGTAATCTCGTCGAGGAGGGCATCGGTGAGGAGGGCTTGGCAGTCGAGTTCGGCGGCAAGGCGCTGTGCTTCGCGGGCAATGTAGTTGCGGCGCTCTTCCCAATTGGCACGCACCCGCGCTTGCAGCAGGGCCTTGCCGTACGCCTCAGGGTGAACAAAGGGAACCGGGCCGGGGTGGTGGACCCGGTGGCCAAAACTATGGGCCTCGCTCTGTAGCCCAAAGGCTTGCCAAGCCAGGCTCTCCTCGCCAAAACGCAAGAGCAGCCAGCGCAATGGCCGGGAGAAGCTTTCGCTCCGGCTACCCCAGCGCATGCGTTTGCGCAGCGGTAGCGCCTCCACCCAGCGGGTGGCGATCGATGGCAAGAGTGCCGCTACCGGCTGGGCCGGACGCAACTGGCGCCAAGCAAGCACGGTACCTTTTTCGGTCTCGAGCCGTTCCAACTCCTCGACCGGCACGCCACAGGAGCGGGCAAAGCCCTCGGCTGCCGGAGTGGCTTTGCCATCGATAAAGGCGCGCTCGACGGAAGGGCCGCGGCGCAGCTCCTCTTCTGCCCGCGTCTCGCGGGCAAGGGTCGGGATGTACAGGGCCAAGCGACGCGGGGTAAGAAAGGGGTGGATTTCGCCATATTCTATCCCTGCCTCCGCGAAGAGCCGCGCGGCCGCTTCGACCATGCTGTGACGAAGCTGCGCTTGCTCGGCGGCAGGCAACTCCTCGCAGCCGATTTCCAGCAGCAATGGCAGGAAACTCATGGGTTTTCTCCCTGGTGGCGCGGCAGCAGAGGGTGACCTAGTTCTGCCCGCGCCTCGGCATAGACCTGTGCCACCTCCCGAGCCATGGCGCGCACGCGACCAATGAAGCGGGCGCGCTCATTGACGGCAATGGCATGACGGGCATCGAGAAGGTTGAAACTGTGGGAGCAGTCGAGGACGCGCTCATAAGCGGGCAGCGGCAGCTTGTCGCTTATCAGGCGCTGGCAATCCGCTTCGGCGCGGTCAAAACGCTGCAGCAGATCGCTCACCGGCGCTAATTCGAAGTTGTAGCGCGACTGCTCGACCTCATTTTGATGGTACACGTCGCCGTAGCTTACTCCCGGTGTCCAGACGAGATCGTACACGCTCTCTACCCCTTGCAGGTACATGGCGAGACGCTCGAGCCCGTAAGTCACCTCACCCATGACCGGGTGGCAATCGAGCCCCCCCACCTGCTGAAAATAGGTGAATTGGGTGACTTCCATGCCGTTCAACCAGACCTCCCAGCCCAAGCCCCAGGCGCCGAGGGTAGGCGACTCCCAATCGTCTTCAACAAAGCGGATATCTTGCAGGGCGATGTCGATACCGAGCCGCTGTAAGGACTCGAGATAAAGCTCCTGTAGATTGTGCGGATTGGGCTTGAGTACGGCCTGAAACTGATAGTAGTGCTGCAAGCGATTGGGATTGTCACCGTAGCGACCATCCGTGGGGCGGCGCGAGGGCTGCACGTAGGCAGCACGCCAGGGCTCGGGACCAATGGCGCGGAGGAACGTGGCGGGATGAAAGGTTCCGGCGCCAACGGGCATATCCATGGGCTGGAGAATGACGCATCCCTGCTCACTCCAGAACTGCTGCAATATTCGGATGATTTCCTGAAAAGTCATGCCGTCTCCATCCGCAAGGCCCGAGATTATGGCCTAAAGTCGATTCTATTGAAAAGCGGCGGAAAAATGCCGCCGTTAGGCGTTGAACAGACGGGAGATTTCGCCAAGACGACGGGTACTGGCGCGCTCTGGATGTGCACCTTCGGCAGCAGTGTGGTAGCCGTGGAAAAAGGCGGGTAGCGCCTGCAAGATGATCGGCAGGCGCTCGCGGCTAACGCGATGGATACGCCATTCACTGCGCGGTTCGCCCTTGCCCGCATAACTGCATACGGCAACGCCCCAGGCGTGTTCGGCGCCGGTCCAATGATGGTTGGCGATGCGCAGGCGGTGCAGATCGGCCTGGCTGCCCAAGCCAACGTTGGGGCCGTCGTACACGATTTGCAGGTCCTGAGCCAACTGGGTAAGCAGGTGATCCACGGAAACGAGGGCACCCCGCAGGCTCTCACTGCTGATTTTCTCGCCCTGAAGACCGCGCTGCAATTGCAGCAGAAAAGGTGATTCCACTTTTTTCTCCTTTTTCGGTAAAATCGCAGCGTTACAACAGGATCAACTGGCCGCGCAGAGAAACGAGAATTCTGCCAGCCTCCCATTAGAGGTTGCAATGCTGCATACAACGCTACGAAAACTCCTCTTTGCCAGTTTGGTGGCGCTGGCCCCAGGTCTCGCCCAAGCCACCGTGTTCCCCTTGCCGCAGCATGGTAACATGGTTGGCAATCTACAGGCGGTAACCAGCCATCGTGACGATACCCTGCTGGATATCGGTCGTTTTTATGATATCGGCTACAACCAGGAAGTAGGCGCCAACCCGGGGGTCAACCCCTGGCTGCCGGGTCAGGCCTCCAAAGTCGTCATCCCCAACGAATACGTCTTACCTCCCAAGCCCTGGACCGGGATCATCGTCAATATTCCGGCCCGGCGCCTGTACTTTTTCCCGAGCGGTCGTGGGGTGGTCTTTACCTACCCGGTGGGCGTATTCTTGCCCGGCTGGAAGGAAAACCTAACCACCACCAGCATCATCCAGAAATTCAAAATGCCAGCCTGGAACGTGCCCAAAAACATCCATGCCTGGTTCGAAAAGAAATTCCACATGGATATACCTTGGTACTGGCCCCCTGGCGCTGAGAATCCCATGGGCGAGCTAGCCATGGAAACCGGTTTGTCTGGGATCTTTATCCATGGCACCTACCACCCCTGGGGTGTGGGCATGCGTGCGAGTCAGGGCTGCTTCCAAATGTATCCAGAAAATGTCGCCCAACTCTTCCCCATGGTTCCGGTGGGTACACCGGTGCGCATCATCGATGAGCCGAACATGGTGGGAGAGCGCAACGGGCAGATCTACCTACAGTGTTACAAGCCGTTGCACGCCTACCACAAGGACGGTCCCACGGATTTGCAGCGCGCCGTGGTCGCCATCAAGGATTTTATGGCCGCAAATCATCTGCATGAGAAAATCGATTGGAATCGGGTACGACGGATAGTGGCGGAGCACAACACCGTTGCCCTTCCCATCAGTGAGGGTAGTCCTACCTACGCATCTTTGGTCCACGCACTGCCTGCCAAGCCCTACGCCTATGCGCCCTATGGGCCATCGGCCAATGGCGCTGCGGTACCGCCACCCTTGCCCCTGGCTAGCGAGGCGAACAAAGATCAGGTCAACGTGAAGGTATTCCTGCCCGGTCAAAAGCCCAGCTGAAATTTCCGCGTTTTCCAGTCATACCAGAGGAGGCCGGCATACTCATGCATGGCCTCACTGCTGATTTCCTCGTAGATGGCGCGCGGTAACCACGATTGCCAGTTGAGGGCGCCTGCCTCGCCCATGCGGTAGTCGCAGGGCACGGGGGTCGGCTGCAGGCCGTAGTAGCGAAACCAGGCCATGGCGCGCGGCATATGTACCGCTGAAGTGACTAGGTAGATGCGCCGAATGCCATGCTGGCGCAAGAGGATTGCGCTATCGCGGGCGTTGGCGGCGGTGTTGTAGGACTTGTCCTCGAGCCAGATGTGATTGCTGATGTGAAAGCTCTGGCGCAGTAGTCGCGCCATGGTGGCTGCCTCGCTTGGCGCACCAAAACGGGGGGCGCCGCCGCTCGGCACTACCGGCAAATCGACCTGTTGGGCAAGGGCGGCAGCCGCCTGCAAGCGCATGAGAGTGCGGGCGTTGGCCATTTCCGGGACCGGGCGACCAGGGTCGATGATTTCCCCACCCCCGAGCACAACGATGGCTTGGGGTGCGTCCTCGCCAGTTTCGGGGTGCAGCAAGGGCGGGTAGCGATCCTCCAGAGGTTGCAGCAGTAAACGGGCACCAAGCGGGGTGGACGAAAAATACAGGGCAAGCAGAGCCAGCAGTACCAGAATGCGTCCGAAAACGTGCCAACCAAAGAGCGCGCTACTGAGAACTCCCAAGAATGCCACGAGCAGAAACAGGCCCGGCACTTGGACCAGGGCCGAAGCCAGGGTAAGGAGGTAAATGGGAGTCACGGCTCTGCGTCAGTCTCCGGACCACTCCCGAAAACTATGTTCTGCATGGTAGGAGGAACGTACCAGCGGGCCAGCAGCGACGTGAGCGAAGCCCATCCGTAGCCCCGCCTCGCGCAATTCAGCAAATTCTTCGGGCGGCACGTAGCGCTCTACCGGATGATGATGGCGGGAAGGCGCCAAATACTGACCCAAGGTTAGCAACGAGCATCCCACCGCGCGCAGATCGTGCATGACTTCCAGGATCTCGGCGTTTTCTTCCCCCAGCCCGAGCATCAGCCCTGATTTGGTCGGGACCTCAGGGTGACGATCGCCAAATTGCCGCAGCAGTTCCAGAGAGTGACGATAGTCCGCTCCCGGACGTGCCTGGGCATAAAGACGCGGTACGGTCTCTAGGTTATGGTTGAGGACGTCGGGAGGGGTGTCGGCCATGGCGTCGAGGGCCTTGTCGAGACGGCCGCGAAAATCCGGCACCAGCACCTCCACCTGCACTTGTGGGCAGTGGCGGCGCAAGGCGCGAATGACTGCGGCAAAATGACCGGCGCCGCCGTCGCGCAAGTCGTCGCGGTCGACCGAAGTCACCACCACAAAGCGCAGATCCATGCGTGCCACGGTCTGGGCGAGATGCTCGGGTTCCTCGGGATCGGGTGCCTGCGGACGCCCGTGCGCCACGTCGCAAAAGGGGCAACGTCGGGTACAGAGATCGCCAAGAATCATGAAGGTGGCCGTGCCGCCGGCAAAGCATTCGCCGAGATTTGGGCAGGAGGCCTCCTCGCAGACCGTATGCAGATTGGCCTCGCGCAAAATTCCTTTGAGCTGATCGACGCGCGGATGCAGCGGCGAACGCACGCGCAGCCAAGCGGGCTTGGGTTGTCGCGGTACCAGCTCGGCGACTACGGGGATGGAAACGGGATTACGTTTTACCTTGTCGGCACCGCGCTCTCCGGAGGCACTGGTCATGATCAGCTACCTCCCTTCTGCAGGGGGCGGCCGAGGCTCGCCGAGAGCTGCTCGAGGAGCTCCTGGGCAACGCGCTGGGCAGGCAGATCGGGACAGAGCGCAGATACCTGCGTAACTTGCAGTCCAGGGCTGCCACAGGGATGGATGCGCTGGAAGGGGGAGAGATCCATTTCCGTATTGAGACTCAGGCCATGATAACTGCGGCCCTTCTGTATCCGTAGGCCAAGGGAGGCAATTTTGGCCCCGGCAACATAGACTCCGGGGGCATCGCGACGGGCCTCGGCACGCACGCCATGCACGGCGAGCAGGCGGATGACGGCATTTTCCATGGCCGCGGTGAGTTGGCGAACGTTCCAACCGCTGCGCCCAAGGTCAAGGAGTAGGTAGGCCACCCATTGCCCAGGGCCGTGATAGGTGACTTTACCGCCACGATCGCTACGAATGACGGGGATCGGGCCCGGATCGATCACGTCGGCCGGATCGGCATTGCGGCCAAGGGTAAAGACCGGCGGGTGCTGCAGTAGCCAGATCTGATCCGGGGTTTGAGCATCGCGTTGCCGGGTAAACTCGCGCATGGCATCGAGTACCGTAAAATAGGGGAGCAGGCCCGGCCAACAGCGTACCGAAATGGCATCATCTCCGCTCATAGACACAGCATCACCCCTTCGATCTCCTGCACTGCAGCGTAAATAGCCTGTAACTGTGCGGTGCTTTGTACCTCAAGGGAGCAGGTTACGGCCTGGTACTTTCCACCGGCACTGGCACGCAGGCAGAAGGCGGTTTCCGACAACCCAGGAGCGTGAGGGGCAATGGCGGAGCGTACCGCGGCGAGCAAGTCGTCGTGCTGCCCGATGGCCTTGACGTGATGCAGGTGGGGGAAATCTTCCGGCGCCTCAGTTGGCAAATCCATGGCCACTCCTCATGTTGCCCCGTGCTGACGGGGGCTTCTATCCTCAGCATGGTAGTGCTTCGCTGCCGCGAGGTGAAGCCCTGGAAGTGGTCTCCCTCAAATCGCCGCTTTTACGCGATGCCAAATACGGCCAAACCACGATGCCTTGCTCACCCCTGCAGCGGCTACCACCGGGACGGTTCGCAGTACCTTGCCGTCCAAGCTAATGGCTAATTCTCCAAGGGTAGTTCCTTTGGCGAAGGGTGGCTGCACCTGGGGACTCCACTGCAACTGGGTCTTGATCTCGCCGCCACGCCCCTGCGGAATCGTCACCAGTACCGCTTTGTCGACCTGCACCGGCACGCGCATGGGCGACCAATCGTTGTGGGTAGCCACCCCGACTTGGGTTCCCGCCGGATAGAGCTGCTCATTCCGGTAAAAACGATAGCCATAGTTCAGCAAGGCTTCGATGGCATCGGTTCCCGATGACCAGCTTGGCGCCCCCATTTCCACGGCAATCAGGCGCCTGCCATCGCGCAGGGCGGTGGCGTCGATACAGTGCCCGGAAGCGTCCGTCAGTCCGGTTTTCAGACCATCCACGCTGGGATCGCGAAACAGCACGGGGTTCCAGCTGCGCTGGGTGATCTTGTTGTAGGTGTAGGACTGCATCTTGGTGATCTGCAGGACCTGCGGATATTGCTGCATAAAGATGCGCGATAGGCGCGCGACATCGTTCGCGGTCGTATAGAGATTGTCATCGGGCAGGCCGTCGACATTGCTGTAGTGGGTTCCCCGTAATTGCATACGTTGAGCGGCGTCGTTCATCAGTGTCACAAAGGCACTCTGACTGCCGCCAACGGTTTCTGCCAAGGCCACGGCAGCGTCGTTACCGGAATCGATGAGTAGACCGTGCAGAAGTTGATCCACGGTAACCGGTAGATTGGGCTGCAAAAACATCCGTGAACCGCCGGTTTTCCATGCGGTGTTGGAGACCGAGACCGTTTCGTTTGGGCGCAAGCTCCCGCCAGCGATGGCCTGATAAGTCAGATACGCCGTCATTAGCTTGGTTAAGCTGGCCGGCGCCCGCCGCAAATCCGGATTCTTTGCGGCAATGATTTGCCCCGTTTGAAAGTCCATCAGCACATAGCTGGCAACGTTTGGGAGGTCCGGTGCCGGTGGAATGGGCAGCAACGGCGTCGGCACGACCGCTAGAGCAAATCCTGTGTTGAGCAGGAGGCAGGGGGCCAGAAGACGGATGGCAAGAGTACGGATACGGGGCATGGTGTTCCTCAAAACAGATAGGGGATTATTCGTGGAGACGGGGGTGAGAGTGGATGGACATCAGGATACCCAAACCGACCAAAAAGGTCAGCATGGCCGTGCCGCCATAGCTGATGAGCGGCAACGGCACGCCAACTACGGGTAGGATCCCGGTGGTCATTCCCATGTTGATGAAGACGTACAAAAAAAAGGTCAGGCTTAAGGTGCCAGCGAGGAGTTTGCCGAAACGTGATCGGCTCTCGAAGGCGATGACGAGGCCACGCACAACGATCAGCAGATAGGTGAGCATGAGCAGAAGAACTCCGAACAAGCCAAACTCCTCGGCAAAGCCGGCAAAGACAAAGTCTGTCTGCGCTTCTGGCAAAAAATCGAGGTTCACTTGCGTGCCGTGGAACCATCCTTTACCGAAGATGCCACCGGAACCGATAGCAATCATGCTTTGGATGATGTGGTAGCCGGCGCCGAGGGGGTCGCGCTGGGGATCGAGGAAGGTGAGAATGCGCTCTTTTTGATACCCGTGCAGAAAGTGCCAGAGCACTGGGCCGCTGATGGCCGCCAACAGTACCAGAGCGATGAACCAGCGTCGGCGTACCCCGGCAAGCCACATGGCGAAGAGTCCGGCGGCCGCAATCTGTACCGCCGTACCGAGATCGGGCTCCTTGGCGATCAATAGAAACGGCACGCCAATAAGGGCAAAGCCAATCACCGTTGGTCGCCAAAGGCGAGCATCATCGACCTGGGAGAAATAATAGGCCAGCATCATCGGCAAGGCGAGCTTGACTAGCTCCGAGGGCTGAAAGCTGAGGGCGCCTATGCCCAGCCAACGCTTCGCCCCCATACTACTCTGTCCAACGATCAATGTGAGTAGCAGCAGGAAAATGCCCACGGCATATAGGGGGGGTGCCCAAGCGCGGAGCCGCTCGGGGGGGGTGTTGGCAATTGCCACCATGATCACGATGCCAATCAAAAAATGCAGGAACTGTGACCCGACCACACGAATATTCTCTTGGCTAGCGCTATAAAGCACTGCCAAGCTGGTGCCCATGAGCAGCAGAATACCGGTCATGAGTGCCGGGTCAATATGAGCGATGATGCGACGCACGCGCAAAGACCAGTCTTTCGTAGCCATTGCTCTACCCCTTCCTTTGCGGCCAATGATACTGCAGGCGGTCCAATGCGTACGTAAACAAGGGCCAAAGCGCCGCACCCAGCGCCGCGCCGAGTAGCAGGGCATTGTGCCATACAATCGGGCCCGCCCAAGCTTGCCACAGCCAAGAGATCAGAGATTGGGCGAGGAGCAGAAAAAAGATGAAAAAGAGCTGCTCCCACGGGGGTAGTCTACGCACTCGCGCCATCCAAGCGTACAGTAGTGCCAGCATCAGAACCAAAGCGATGGCATCAGAACCCGGTACGCGTCCAAAGATGAGATCCTGGGCCAGACCAATTAGCCAAATCACGAAATAGCTCAGCGGCTGGCTGCTGCTCAGAGCCCAGTACAGAATGAAAAGTGCAATGAAATCTGGGTGCAGCTGTGCATACAGCGGACCCAAGGGTAGCGACTCTGCAAGGAAAGCGAGAATAAAACCGAAGACCAGCGCCCCAGCCTTCATGAATGAGAGGCGTTGCGCGTTTGTGGCCAGAGAAGAAGGATGGTGTTCAGTGCTGCCAAATTTGCACTCGGTCGCACCAATACCCGCGCAAAAGGCCCATTACTCGCGTGTTCAACCGATTTCACGACTCCCAAGGGCAGGCCCGGAGGGAATCGGCCGCCGAGACCGGAGGTGACCAGTTCGGTACCCGGGACGAGGGGAGTAGCATGCGGCTGAAATGGCACAGACAAGCTATGCAGATCGCCGCGTCCCTCTACCAAGCAAGGATAGTTGCCGCCCAAAGGTTTGGCGGGTATGGCGCTCGAAAGATCCGAAAGAAGACTGATGCGAGCATTGTTGCGACTGACGGTGACCACCTGCCCAATCACCCCGCCGGGAGCCAGCGCCGGCTGGCCCACATAGACTCCTTCGGCGGCCCCCAGGTTGATCGTGATTTGTTGGCTACCACTACGCAGATTCTGTGCCTCGATTTGCGCGACTGCCACCCGCCCAGGCGCGGTCGGAAAACTGTCGAGGAGAGCGAGCAGCTGTTGGTTCTCGGTACGCAATACCGGCAAGGCGAGATTTTCCATTTCCAAGACCTGCAGTCGCTGCCGAAGCGCCGCATTCTCTCGGCGGAGCGTCGTCTGGGTTTGCAGGTATTGGCTACACACCTGCCAGGCGTCGCGCAGTTGGCCGTTGAGCCAGAGTAATGGTTCCGCCGCATTCAGGCCCAGTTGCCGCAGGTTAGGGTGTTCGACGCTGTACAGGCTAACGCCCACGCTCAGCGTAGCCAGAATTAGCACGCGGAGCAGAGACGGAAGTGGTCGAATGAACGGGAGGCCAGACATGACAGGCGAAGATTCACTCTTCAGCAAAGACCTCGCCGAGGCGCTCCAACTCCTCAAGCGCTCTGCCCCCGCCTCGCGCAACGCAGGTCAGAGGATCATCAGCAACGATCACCGGCAGGCCCGTCTCTTCCATAATCAAGCGATCGAGGTCACGTACCAAGGCACCGCCGCCGGTCAGGACCATGCCGCGCTCGGCGATGTCACCCGCAAGCTCCGGCGGCGTCTGTTCCAAAGCAAGTTTTATGGCCCCAACGATGGCGCCAAGGGGCTCCTGCAGCGCTTCGAGAATTTCATTGCTGGAGATGCTAAAGGTCCGCGGCACTCCCTCGGCGAGATTACGACCGCGCACTTCCATGCTGAGATTCTCGGCGAGCGGGTAGGCACAGCCGATGGTTTTCTTGATCTCTTCGGCGGTGCTCTCACCGATCAGCATGCCATAATTGCGCCGAATATAATTGACGATCGACTCGTCCATTTTGTCGCCGCCAACGCGTACGCTTTGGGAGTAGACCACGCCGCCAAGCGCTATCACACCCACTTCCGTGGTGCCGCCGCCAATGTCGACCACCATGGATGCCGTCGGTTCGGCTACCGGCAGGCCGGCGCCTATGGCCGCGGCCATAGGTTCCTCGATGAGATAGACCTCCCGCGCCCCGGCACTTTGCGCCGACTCGCGAATCGCGCGACGCTCCACTTGGGTCGCCCCGTAGGGTACGCAGACGATGATGCGAGGGCTGGGGCTGAGAAAGCGCTGCGGATGCACACGCTTGATGAAGTGTTTCAGCATTGCCTCGGTGATCTGAAAATCGGCGATTACCCCGTCCTTCAGCGGCCGGATGGCAATAATATTGGCAGGGGTGCGCCCGAGCATGCGCTTCGCCTCTTCCCCTACGGCTTGGGTGCGCCGATCGGCGCCGTGACGGCCGATGCGAATTGCCACCACGGAGGGTTCCGAAAGCACAATGCCCTTGCCGCGGACATAGATGAGGGTGTTTGCCGTCCCGAGGTCAACCGCTAGATCGCTCGAGAAAAGTCCGAGAAAACGCTTGAATATCATTTAGTTGAAGTCCTGCATGGGAAAAATCCGGAAGCCGCCGCTACTGTCCGTCCGCGAGGGACATTTTGTGGGTCCAAAAAAATATCGGGGTAGTCTAGCATGAGCCAGGGTAAAGCCCAAGATCCCCTAAGCGTCTGAATCTGTAGCGATTTGGCTACAAAAAACCGGCCCAAGGGCCGGCAGAGTCTCGCTCGTTATCGCTAAATCGTTCTACAGCTTGTAATCTTTTGGAAAGGCTATGCCATGGTTACCGCGCATATCCCGATTGAGCACGGGTAGATCCAGCTTTTTGACCTCCACATGCTTTTGGCTCTTGAGCCATGCCGAGAAGACCTCCCAGACTGGCTTGCCTTCTACCGGTTGCATGGCTGCCCAACCGGCTACCTTATATTTTTTGGTGGCACTCACCAACTTGCCACCAATCTGTAAGTTGCTGATGCGGTGATAGATCTTTTCGTCGGGGTTGAAGTCGTACTGAATGTTGCCGACGCGGATCATATCGCCGCCTTGTTGATAGTAGGGATTGGGGTTGAAGATGTTGTCGGCCACCTGCTCCATGATGTTCTTGATTTGCTCCCCGGTGTACTCGTTGACCGTGACCTGGGGATAGGTGATGGCCGTTTGACCCATGACGTCTTCCAAGGTGATGGTTTCGCCCGGTAGTTTGCAATAGCCCCAGCGGAATCCTGGCGAAAAGGAAGCTTCGCAGTCCATTTCTTGGCGCAGGGCATCACAAAGCAACTGATCAAAGGTGCCGTTGAAGTTGTCGCGCCGATACAGGAGGCTACCGGTGGTCGCCAGAGGCTCCTGCAGTTTTTCGGCGTAGGGTTTACGCACACTGTCGATGTATTGCGCCATTTTGGCGTCGGCCGGGATTAGATTGGAAAATATCGGCAGGTAGTGGAAACGCCAGGCCTTGAGTTTGCCCTTGCCGACATCCAAATCAAAACGAGCAAGAACCTTGCCGTTGGTGCTGGTGTTGATGATGAGTGTCTGATTTACCTGGAAGGGTTTCGGTCCCATGATATCGTGGGTGTGCCCGCCCAAAATGATATCGATACCGTTCACTAAAGAAGCCATTTTTTTATCGACATCGGCACCGTTATGGGAGAGCACGACCACGAGATCTGCGTGTTCGTCCTGACGGCACTTGTCGACCACTTTTTGCATGTTTTCAGTGTGGATACCAAAACCCCAGTCCGGAATCATGTAGGCTGGGTTGGCAATGGGCGTGAACGGGAAGGCCTGCCCGATGACGGCAATCCGCCGGCCATTGATCTCATGCATCTGATAGGCCTTGAAGACTGGCTCCTGCCAGGTATTGCTAAACACATTCTGTGCAAGAAAGTTGGCCTTAAGTTTGTTTTTGACCAAATATTCCACCTGTTTCTGACCGAAGGTGAATTCCCAGTGGCCAACGAAGTCGTCTACGCCGAGTAAGTTCTGCGCGCCGACCATGTCTTCCGCCTTGGTCCACAGGGACGTCGCTGAACCTTGCCAAGTGTCACCGCCGTCGAGCAACAGAGTACGCTCTTTGCCCAGCTGCTGGCGATACCGGTTTACTAGGCTGGCGATGTGTGCGTAGCCACCAATCTTGCCGTACTGATGCGCCAGAGTGGCAAAGTCCAAACACGAAAAAGCATACTTTTGCCGCGCAGTGTGATTGACGCCATAGTAATCGAGCATCCACTGTCCGCAGAGATGGGGAGTTTGATTCAGCACCGGGCCGACCCCGATGTTGGTATCGGGCTCGCGCCACCACACTGGGAGCAGCTGCGCGTGTGAATCGGTCATGTGAAGCAGCGTCACATTCCCAAACGCCGGGATGTCGTACGGGTCTTTTTCACTGCCCCAGGCTGCCTGAATTGCTCCAGGCGCAAAGAAGCTACCCGCACCGGCAATCCCCAGTAATTGTAAAAAATCTCTTCTTCCTAACTGCATGATGTATATACCTCCCCAATTAAGTATATTTCCTTACAAGCCGCCAGACTTTGCCTGTTTCATTACGGCAATAATTTGCTTGTCCAGTTCACTGGCAACCTTTGCTGCTTCAGGATTTTTCGGGAAGTAGCGTAGAGCGTAAGTTGGCAGGTACGTCATGAGTTTCAGTTGTCCGTGGCTTTGGTACATGACGATCTTGCAAGGTGCAAAAGCCCCAAACTCGGGATAGTTCTGGAGAATTTTCGACCCCAAAACCAGGTTGCAGACCTCGTAAATCACATAGGGCGTGTTGCTCTTGATGCCGCGCTCTTGCAAACCTTGTTGGACATCCAGTGTGCCTACAACATTCATATTCTCTGACTCGGCACCACTACTAATTCCCAGTTTAACCTGCGCTGGAGTAACACCTTTGTCTACATCTACAACGTACAACGGCGAGTCGGTGTTGATCTTGGGCATATCCGAGACCGGGGCGGCAACGAGTGCCGCGTTACTGATACAGGCGAAGCCCACGCAGGCTAGACCTGCGCCCAGGCTCGCCCAGAGGGAAGAAACACGAAACATGAGGAGACTCCTCTGGGGCAAATGTAATGGATTTCTGACTTGATTACGGCCGATAACCCGGCACATTGATCTTGATACCGTTGCTTAGATAGCTCATGAAATACTCGAGATTACGATAATCGACGCTCTCCAATTTCTCTGGTTCGGCACCGACCTGTTTATTGCATCCCTCTATACGCTTTTGTAGAGTGTTTACTGCTGACCAAGCTGCGCGGTAGGTAGGAAAGTGGGCACTTTGTCCAACTACAGGAGAAATGATCTGATCACGTAAATACTTGCCCGCATAGGCAACATGGCAAGAGGCGCAAGAGAAATTCAATTGCCCGCGTTTCATGAAGAAATAGGCTTTGCCTTCCTCAAAGGCCTTGACTGCGCCCGGTCCTTTCACCTGCACGTCCACCGGCATGCCGTTCGACAGCGAGCCGAGGTAGGTTTGCAGTGCAATCAAATCCTGGCTGCCATACTTCAAGGGCGCTTCACCATTTGCTTGACGGCACGCATTCAGGCTCATGCCAATGGTCACGACGGTTTTTGTCTTGTTGTCGAACATCGGATAATGCGCAGCGACCCCCTTGCCCCCGTCGGGATAGCAACTGGCGTAGGTTTTACCGTTTTTAAACGGTGTATCCCACAATTTTTTGCCCTCCGATAGGGTTAGATCGCCAGGATTGAATTGAATAGCCTCCTGATACTGGCTATACATTTCTGGGCTAAAGGCATAAGCTCCGAGCGCATATTTCTGCAATGGAATTTTGGGGTACATCTGTTGAAAATACTCGTGAAACTGCTGCAACGTTTGTTCTGGACCGACCTTGGTGTTGCCAAGATCCCACCAGTTCACTGCATTGGCTGCTGCACTGCTGCCGGCAAGCGCCACCACCGCAATGGAGACAATCCATTTTTTCATTGCGATTCCCCTCCCTTTTCATGGAAATCGGCGCAGCGCATAGCACGCTGCGCTCCGACGCAGTTCTCAGCTAACGGTAATTTTCGACGTCGCCGTCCACGAACCGTTGCTGTTGTCCTTCCACACCATCTGCAACGTACCGCTTTCTTCGGCCCGCATCTTGAATGCAAGATACGGATTGGC
>DDOU01000177.1:0-4322 GCA_002341825.1 Candidatus Igneacidithiobacillus taiwanensis
GGAAAGATCAGCCCCAAGGGTTGGTGCGATATCTACGTTCCCAAGAGCTGAAAACCCTCCGGGCCGCCCAAGGCGGCCCAACTGCCCCTGCTGCCACCCCTCAATTGCTGCTAGGTGCGGCGATTCCTACCGAGGATTTCCACTGCTGCATTTTGGCAATCAAAGGAGATTTGCCGCAATCTGCCGCCGAAAGGCTACTGCAGGCATCGGCCCATTGGCTGGTGGTCTGGAAAAATTTCTGCGCAGCACCCGCCTGCTGCGCCTGCGCCCCTGTCAAAAGCGATTGTGCCTTGCCATAGGCCGTCGCTCGCGCCCGGGCCCAAGCGGCCACACCCTGCCAACAGGCGGAGCGCTGCGCTCCGGTTTCGCCAACACAAGCGGTGCTCTGCTGGCGGGCACTTTGTAAATCCCCCGTCCAAATATGGGCGAAGTTGCTACTGCTAATAGCGGCACCGGCCTTGGCAATCTCCTTGTGCGCCTCGGTAGTAGCAGTGCTTACCGTTGGCAGAGAAGGCTCGGCGCTGAGCGACGACTGTAGCGGAATATTTTCTTCGCGAATGCTGGGCAAGGCAGGCTTGGACATGCGCGGCGCTTGCACGATGGGTCGAGGCGCCGGTCGCAAAGGGGCGGGCTGCGGCGCGGCAACATACTGCGGCAGGGTTGACATTTGCTGGCCGGCATAGGGGAGTCCGTTGTTGGTGCTACTTGCGCAGCCGGCCAGGGTCACAGCCAGTGCAGCCGTGCTCAGCAAAAACAGGGTCTTCATCGCAATGTCCTTTCTCATCATTCTGCCGCTATTGTACCGAAAAGTCGCCTCGCTGCATCCCCACGGGCTAATCCCGAGACGAGCCTTCCCGAACTTGCCGAGCTGCCGCCACTTCTGCCCCAAACAACACCGATAGCCACACCAAATATAGCCATAAGAGAAACACCGGGAGCAGACCGAGAGCACCGTACAACGTTTGTGTGGTCGAATACTGAAAATACAGCGTTAGCAGCAGTTTTGCCAAACTCAGTAATACAGAAGCACTGAATGCTCCCGCAAACGCATCGCCAGAATATACATTGGCCGCCGGTAGAACACGATATAGAAATGCAAAAAATAGCATCTCCACCAAAAATGCTATGAGCAGATTGAGTTGTTCAGGAAATACCGGAAGGGTGCCGAAGCGACTCAGCCAGTGTTGCACCGGCCCCAAGGAAAGGAGCAATATTGCGCTAGCGATTGGAGCCAAAAGAATCAAAATAATATAGCGAAACAGGCGGTGTAGAAAATGGTTTTTTTTCGGCATTCCCCAAATTGCATTAAAATGCCTTTCGACCTGCACAATCAATAACAAGGCAGTAAATATCAGGCCAATCAAGCCAAACCATCCCAAACTGGCACCACGAGCCGCAAGCACATTGAGCCAGTGGATGATGGTATCGCCCACTTGCGGAACAAAACTCTGAAAAACAATCCGCTCGACCAAAGGACGCTTATCCGCAGCAAAGCCAATCATATTCCAGAGACTGAAAACCACCGCCAACAGCGGCACAATGGCCAACAACGTGGTGTAGGCAAGGAGAGAGGCGCGATCCACACAGTCATCATGCCAAAATGACCATCCTGCACGCAGCAGGCGCAGCAGGATTCTTTTCCACCCCGGGCTATCTGGCTGCGGATACCAGCGGCTCACGCCAGACTTACCCTGACTACTCAGCAATTCTGGCATTTCTGTCGCGATGAAACAGGCGCCACTGTTGCACACTGGGTGCGGCTTTTTTCTGCCACAGCCAATACTGAAAACCCTCGATGAGCTCGGTCAATTGACGCAAGTTGCGTGTCTCTCGAGACGCTAGATAACCGACGAGGGCGCTGTCAAAGGCCGGGCCAAAACGGCGTGCGATAACCGCGATAAGCGCATGCAGTTGCTCTTCGCACGGATGTTCGAGCCGATACTGGGTAAAGCCGGCAAGCCTGCTTTCCCAATCTGGTAATCGCCACTGCGGGGGTGGGTGATTGCAACTAATGAGCCAGGGTAGGCCACGCTCCTGTCGCTCGTTGTACAGGCAGAACAGCGTCTCCTCTTTCTCTCGATTAGCCCAGGCGTCGACATTATCCAGGCAAAGGAAAGGGGCCGCGCGGCAGTCGAGGACCATTTCGGGAGTGGTCTCCCGGGCTCGGCAATCGATATAGGGAGCCCAAGCATCTTCACCAAAAGCCGCCCACAGCAGCCAATGGGTCTTGCCCATGCCAGGCTCTCCATAAATACAGAGGGGGTGCGTACCCGACTTCAACTGACGCAAGGCGAGCGATAATTCGTCTGCAAGGCCGGGAAGGTTGTCCACGCAGGGTGAATGCCTGGGCTGCAGCGGCAAGAGCTGCTGCCCCATGTGCTGAGTGGGAGTCATCATCCCCTATCGAATAGGCTGGCTAACATGGTAGGGTCGAGTGTAGCAGCAGTCGCCAGTCCTCGGAACCGGATCCAACGGACCCGTATGTCGTTTGCAGGCCACACTGCCCGGCGACTACAATTTCAGCAGTTCACCCCACTCGGCTATAGGAGAGCACTAATGTCTGAATACACGGTACGGGAAGAACTCAAGCCCAGCGGCCTCGATGGCATCACCGATGAGCAAATCAATGACCATTGGGGTTTGTACAAGGGTTACGTCGCGCAAAGTAATGCCCTGCGCAAGGAATTGGAAGAGATGCGGGCAGCCGGCAAAGGGGCATCCCTCGCCTATGCCGATCGTCGGCGCCGCTTCGGCTTCGAGTACAATGGCATGGTCTTGCATGAGTATTACTTTGCCCAACTCAAGCCCGGTAGCAGCATGGATCATGCCCCGGGCTTCAAGGCCGCGGTGAGCGAGCAGTTTGGCAGCGCCGAGGCTTGGCATGAGGATCTGATGGCCGCGGCCAAGAGTCGCGGCATCGGCTGGGCAATCTGCTATTACGATGCCACTACGGGCCAGATCAACAATCATTTCGTTCAGTTGCACGAAGACGGCAATATCGGTGGCTTCAGCCCGCTGGTTGTGGTCGATGTTTTCGAACATGCCTACATGGTCGACTGGAAAGCCTTGGGTCGCGCCGATTACTTGGCCGCCCTGCACAAGAACATGGATTGGTCCGTGGTGGAAGCGCGCTACCAGGCAGCCAAGAGCGGCCAGGTCTTCAAGCGTTTTTAACCGATCAGCTCCGCTGCTTTTGGAAACCCGCAACCTCTGCGGGTTTTTTTTGGCTTGCCGCGGAGCGCATGGCTTCGTACCATCGCTTCATCACCATCCAGGAGTTTGCCATGGAGCCGAAAGACCCCCTCACCTATCAGCGCGCCGGTGTCGACATCGATGCGGGCAATCGGCTGGTGGAGCGTATCAAACCCCTGGCCCAGGGAACGCAGCGCCCGGAAGTGATCGGCGGCCTCGGTGGTTTTGGTGGGCTCTTCGCTCTGCCAGCAGGCTACCGCCAGCCGGTGCTCGTTTCCGGCACCGATGGTGTCGGCACCAAGCTCTTGCTCGCCCTGGAGGCAAAAAAGCATGATGGCATCGGTATCGACCTTGTTGCCATGTGCGTCAACGATATTCTCGTTTCAGGGGCAGAGCCTCTGTGGTTTCTCGACTACTACGCCTGTAGCAAGCTCGATGTAGAAGTAGCGGAGCAGGTGATTGCCGGCATCAGCGCCGGTTGCCAGCAGGCTGGCTGCGCCCTGCTGGGCGGCGAGACGGCGGAAATGCCGGGCATGTATCCCAGCGATCATTATGATCTTGCCGGTTTTGCCGTTGGTATCGTCGAACGCGACGCTATCCTCGATGGCAGCGCCTGTACCGCCGGCGATGCCCTCATCGGCATCGCCTCCTCCGGTCCCCACAGCAATGGCTACTCGCTGATCCGGCAGATTCTCGTGCGCGCTGGCGCCCATCAGCACCTGCAGATCGATGGCGAACCCCTCATCGACCTACTGCTGCGCCCAACCGAGATTTACGTGCGCGCCATTCAGGCCTTGCGCCAGCAGGTGACCGTGCATGCCCTGGCCCACATTACCGGCGGTGGTCTGACGGAAAACTTGCCCCGTTCCCTGCCTGCCGGGCTCGCCGCACATATCGATCCGCATTCCTGGCCACAACCCAGCATCTTCCGCTGGCTGCAGGAGCAAGGACAGGTAGAAGACGAGGAGATGCGACGCGTCTTTAACCTGGGCATCGGCATGGTCGCCATCGTCCCCTGGGCAGAGCGAGATCGCGCCCTACAAATTCTTGCAGACGCGGGTCACCGTGCCTATTGCATCGGCCAACTGGAAGCGGGGCCAGAAAAAAAGGTCGTCTATCTTGACTGAGCA
>DDOU01000177.1:4448-5566 GCA_002341825.1 Candidatus Igneacidithiobacillus taiwanensis
ACGGCAATCGTCCCGCATCGCAATTTCCCTGATCGTGAAAGCTTCGATCGGGTGCTGGCGGCAGAAATCGATCGTCACCGGCCCGACTGGATCATCCTCGCCGGCTTCTTGCGTCAGCTCAGCAACGGCTTTGTGGAGCGCTACCTGGGCCGACTGGTCAACATTCATCCCTCGCTGCTTCCCGCCTTTCCCGGCTTGCATACCCATGCCCGCGCCCTGGCGGCGGGGGTTCGCTGGCACGGCGCCACGGTGCATTTTGTGACCCCGGAACTCGATGCCGGACCCATCATCAGCCAAGGTATTCTGCCCGTTTTGGCCGAGGACAACGCCGAGGCGTTGGCGGCGCGAGTGCTGGCTTTAGAGCATCGGCTCTACCCACAAGCGTTAGGATATCTCCTCGACGGTAGTTGTGTGCTCGACAATGGGCGCACCCTGTGGCGGCGAGGATACTCGAGCCCGGAATGGCTAGGCATCAACCCCGAGCGGCTGATATGAGCGCCCGCCTTGGCATCGTCATTGTCGGTTCCGAGATCCTGCTTGGCAAACGCGAAGACTGCCACTTTGCCCGCACCCGTTCCCAAGCCCTCGCGCGTGGCTACGAAATCGGCTGGAGTTTGCTCGTGGCCGACCGTTGGGACGATTTGCTCGCCCAATACCGCTGGGCCTTTGCCCAGGACTGCCCCTTTTTCTCTTTCGGGGGCCTTGGCGCCACCCCCGACGACCTTACCCGCGCTGCTGCCGCCGCCGCCCGCGATCTGCCCCTGCAGCAGCATCCCGAAGCTGCCGCTCTGATTCGTCAACGCTTTGGGGCGGGTGCGGAGCCCATCCGCATTCGCATGGCCGATTTGCCCGCGGGCGCTCGCATCATCCCCAACCCAGTCAATCAAGTGCCGGGATTTCAGCTACACAACGGCTATTTTTTCCCCGGCTTTCCGCAGATGGCGGAGCCAATGAGCGATTGGGTACTGGAGCGAGACTTTCCTCGCCGTACGCCGGCAAAACAACTACGCGTCGTATTGCTGGGCGAGAAGGAAAGCGACTGGGTGGAATTCATGGAATGTTTCTGCGCCACGCATCCGCAAATCGAGTTCTCCAGCCTGCCGAGCTTTCGCGCCGAG
>DDOU01000177.1:5759-6325 GCA_002341825.1 Candidatus Igneacidithiobacillus taiwanensis
GTGTCGGCGCCGTCGCTTTCCATTACCTGCTCATCATCGTCCATAACATCACCCTGTATGGCACGTGGAGCTTGCAAGGAGAAATCCAAGGCCGACCGTCGCCGTGGTCCTGGGCCTTGCCCCTGGTGCCTACCCTTGGCGCGCTGCTGGTGGTGTTTTTGGCGCGGCGCTATGGTTCGGACATTCAGGGCGCAGGTGTAACCCAAGTACTGGAGGCGGCGCACTACCGCGACGGGCATATGCCGCGCAACCTTGCTCTGCTCCGCCCCCTGGCCACTGCCATTACCATTGGCACTGGCGGTTCCGCGGGACGAGAGGGGCCCGCCATGCAGTTTGGCGCCGCCATTACCGCCTGGCTCAACAGCCTGTTTATCATACCTACCCATCGCCGCATCCATTTACTCGGTTGCGGCGTCGGAGCAGGCATTGCGGCGGTTTTCAATGCCCCCCTGGGGGGCTGGTTTCTGGCCATGGAAATCATCGTCCCCGATTGGCGTCCGTGGACCATCCTCTCCACCCTGATCGCGACCATCAGCGCCAGCCAAATTACCGAGTTATTTTTTGGT
>DDOU01000177.1:6376-6650 GCA_002341825.1 Candidatus Igneacidithiobacillus taiwanensis
TCGCTCTCGCCGCGCTCAACGCCGGTGCCGCCATCCTCTTTATCGCAAGCCTCACTTTTACCGCTCAATACAGCGAAAAATGGATTACCAACAACTATCTACGCCATGCCCTGGGGATGTTTCTGGTCGGCCTGTTATTGCTTCTTGCCTTTCGTCTCACTGGTCATTATTACCTGATTGGCGGCAGTTACGCCGGTATTGGAGACATTCTTAGCGGGCAGCTGCAGGCGGGGGAGATCCTCTTACTGCTTCTGCTCCTAAAGCTCGTAGCGAC
>DDOU01000177.1:6698-6997 GCA_002341825.1 Candidatus Igneacidithiobacillus taiwanensis
GCATCGGTAGTCTGTACGCTGGACTACTCCAGGGCTGGCACCTCCTACCCGGACAGCTCACCGGTTTGTTTGCGCTTTGTGGTATGGCGGGCATGGTCTCCGCCACTACTGGTGCCCTGCTAAGCGCGCCGGTCATGGCCGTCGAGCTGACCGGCAGCTACGATGCGCTGCTCCCCGCCATGCTGACGTCTGTGGTCGCCTTTGCCGTACGGCGCATGCTGCTGTCGGCAAGCATCTATACCCTCCCCTTGCGCCGCCACGGCGAGGACGTTCCGGAAAACCATTACGTCCTCGAAAAA
>DDOU01000027.1:0-2477 GCA_002341825.1 Candidatus Igneacidithiobacillus taiwanensis
TTCCGGTAGGCTGTGGGAAGTGAGTTCCTTGGTCAGCGCCATGGCCATCTGTCGCGGTCGGGCAATATTGCGGCTACGGCGTTTGGATTGCATTTCGGAGGCCCGGATATGATAATACTCGGCCACCACCTTTTGGATGTTCTCGAGGCTGACCATGCGCTTTTGCACATCGATCAGGTCGCGTAGGGCAGCGCGAGCGGTTTCGACGGTGTAGGGCTTGCGGGTGAAATTGACGTGGGCGATGACGCGGCGCAGCGCACCCTCGAGTTCGCGGACATGCGAGCGAATTTTTTCGGCAATGAAAAAGGCGACCTCTTCGGGTAGGTCGACACCCGCCTCCTCAGCCTTGCAAAGGACAATGGCCATGCGCGTTTCGAGGTCATGGGGTTCGATGGCGACCGTCAGGCCCCAACCGAAACGCGACTGTAGGCGTTCTTCAAGGCCAGCCACTTCTTTGGGGTAGCGATCGCAGGTGATGATGATCTGTCGCCCGCCATCAAATAACGCATTGAAGGTATGGAAGAATTCTTCCTGGGTGCGATCTTTGTTGGCAAAGAACTGGATATCATCGATGAGCAAAACATCGAGCTTACGATAGCGTTGTTTGAATTCGGCCGTGCTGTTGTGCTGCAACGCACGCACCATATCCATGATGAAGCCCTCAGAACTGATGTAGAGGATTTTTGTCTGCGGATTGCTGCGCAGGATTTCGTTGCCCACCGCGTGCATGAGATGGGTCTTGCCGAGACCGACACCGCCGTAGATGTACAAAGGGTTGTAGGATTTTCCCGGACATTCTGCCACCTGCCGCGCCGCCGCTACTGCCAGCTGATTGGATTTACCCTCGACGTAGGCCTGGAAGGTGAAGCCGGGATTGAGGTGATGCCCGTTCAAACGCCTCTCGGCCGGGGGCGGGGTTGGCCCTTCCTCGGCCACGACGCTCGGGCCTTCGGTCAGGGCGATGCGCAGGCGCAAACCCGGCAGCAGCTCCTGCAGTTCTTTTTCGAGCAGCTCACGATAGTGGTTTTGCACGCGATCGCGCACAAAGGTATTGGGTGCGAGCAAGAGCAACTCTTCGGCGTGCAGCTCTGCCTCCAGCGGACGCAGCCAGGTGTTGTACTGCTGTGAGGACACCAACATTTCCATGCGGACGCTCAAGGCGCTCCACAGAGCTGCACCGTCCTGGCTTGCTGTTTGCTTACTCATGGGGTCCTTGTTCTGGGTGCTCATCTTCTTGCGGGGCGCTACAATCGACCAGTCGCCGCCACAGTTACCGGCGCTAAGTATACGCCAAGGCCCTTGCCACTGCCAGAGAAGGCCCCGGATCCTCTACTTAGGAGTTTGTTTCATGGAGATTTTTTTTCGCACCCCGCGGCCTTCGGGGGCAATCGTCATCAGTGGTGCGGGAAGCGGTATTGGAGCCGCCTTGGCGCTGCGCTATGCCCAGGCAGGGCAGGTATTTCTGCTGCTCGGGCGGCGTCCCGAAGCTCTCGCTCTAACGGCACAGACCCTCCGTAATCGGGGTGCCCAAGTAGAATGCGCAGCGGTGGACGTTCGCGATGCGGCCGCTCTGCATGGTGTTGCCAAGGCCTTTGGCGAAGCGTATGGCCCCGTCTCCCTCGTCATTGCCAACGCCGGGGTCAGCTATGGTACGCGCTGCAGTGCGGCCGAAGATGACGCCGACTTTACCGAGATCATCGCCACCAACCTGCTCGGCCTGCACTACACCATCAGCGCCTTTCTGCCCTACATCCCACGCTACGGACAGGTGGTGGGCGTTGGCAGTGTGGCAGGCTTGCGCGGCTTGCCTGGTGCTGCGGCTTACGCGGCTTCCAAGGCGGCAGTCGCGGTGTACCTCGAGAGCCTCGGCCTTGAGCTGCGCCACCGGGGAATTGGCGTTACCTGCATTGCGCCGGGCTTTATCGCTACCCCCATGACTGCCGACAATCCATTTCCCATGCCCTGGCTACTGCCGGTGGACAAGGCCGCGGCAAAGATCCGCAAGGCCATCGACAAGCGCCGCAGTTTTTACATCTTACCCTGGCAGATGTGGGTCGTGAGCATCCTGTTGCGCGCTGTACCGAGTGGTTGGTATCGGCGCCTATGGCCGGCTGGGCTGGCCAGCAAGCCGCCCTGTGCTAGCTAGGGCAAAGAAGTTTTCCACAATTTGGTAATAGACGAGTTGCCGCCACTTTCTCTAGCCACTTCTTCAAGAGTTTTTATATCTATCAGATTTTAATAAGTTTATTTCTTTGGAAAGGATGTTTAGCGGGGCTGATGGAGGGGCTGGGGCTTTGACAAGGTCCGCAAAATGATTTCATCCACAAAGTTATCCACAGGAAGCCCCCAAGCGGGGGCCTCGCCATGCGCGTTCAAACTGCCGGACGCGCTTTGAGAAACCACATTTGAATCAGACTGAGGAACATCTCGAGAAGGGCGACAGGACAGGAGAGGGCGCCGCCGATCAGGACCATCCA
>DDOU01000027.1:2525-2851 GCA_002341825.1 Candidatus Igneacidithiobacillus taiwanensis
GGCAGGATGATCAGCACATACTTGGGCAGGCTTGGGAAGCGCGCCTTGCTGAAGATCCAACCGGCAATCCAGAAGATCACCCCGAGCATGGTCAAATGCACCATACCGTTGAGGAGCATAGAACTGAGGCTCATGCCCGTATCCACTTGTGCCACCTTGCGCACATCGTCATAGCTTGCCAAGGGTGGGTTGTGCAGTTGCGCACTCATGGCAACGCTATGGCATTTGAGGCAGTTCGCAGCAATGAGCGGCTTGATGCTACTCTCATACTCGGCCTTGCTCTCGCCATTGGCGATCCAATGATTGACCGCCGCCGTCATCTTCGG
>DDOU01000027.1:2969-3673 GCA_002341825.1 Candidatus Igneacidithiobacillus taiwanensis
GTAGACGTACGCTTCCGCCACCAATAGTCCCAAACCGACCAGAAAAATAAAGCCGGTATGGACCAATTTTTCTGCTATACTCAGCTCCGGCAATTGCCGCATGGTGATACACCTCCCTTTTTGCTTTTTCGCCTTGGTAACTAGCAATTTTCCTGCCGAGAACCATGCCCTCTTCGCTCCCCCCTTCCCGACCGGTACTGCTCAGTATAGCGGGTGCGGACCCCAGCTCCGGGGCCGGATTGCAGGCAGACCTCCTGACCGGAACGGCCCTTGGGCTACACGTTTGTACCGTCTTGAGCGCGTGGACGGTACAAGACTCCCGCGGTGTACGCCGGGTGCAAGCCCTTGCCGCCGCCGATGTCGGCGCCCAGATCGAGACGCTGTGGGCTGATTTTGCCATTGCCGCCGTCAAAATCGGCCTGCTGGGTTCCTTGGCGACGGCGCAGGTGGTGTTGGAGCTGCTCGCGGCACGGCCCGAGCTCCCGGTGGTCCTCGACCCCCTCTGGCGTTCCGGCGCCGGGGAAGAACTCGCGTCGGCCGAACTCCTCGCCTTTCTGCGCGAGCGCCTCCTGCCGCGGGCACAGATTGCTACCCCCAACCTGCCCGAAGCCTGCCGCATCAGCGGAGCCAATAGTGCCGATGCCGCGGCACGAGACTGGCCGAGTGAGTGGCTACTCATCAGCGGCGGCCATGGACCCGGGCAG
>DDOU01000123.1 GCA_002341825.1 Candidatus Igneacidithiobacillus taiwanensis
AGACTGCCGCAATGTGGCAACGTCATTTCCCAATTTCCCGGAGCTTGCCATCGAGGCGGGGCTCTCCCTGCAGGTGCAAGAAGGATGAGCACCGTTCCGGTTATCACCATCGATGGCCCGGGTGGCGTTGGCAAGGGTACCTTGAGCCGTCTTCTTGCCCGGCGCCTCGGTTGGCACCTGCTCGACAGCGGTGCTATTTACCGCGCCATGGGGTTAGCGGCGGTGCGCGCCGGCCTGCTCTTCGACAACGCCGAACCCGACGAATCGCGCTTGCTACGCTTGGCGCAAGACCTGCCGCTGCGCTTTGCGGAGCGGCAGGGAGAAACCCTGATATTCTTGGGAGATCAGGAGATTACCCAAGAGGTGCGAAGCCCCGAGGCGGGCCAACGGGCATCGCGAATCGCGGCTTTGCCTTTGCTTCGCGAGGCGCTCCTGCAACGGCAGCGAGATTTTCGCCGACCGCCTGGATTGGTTGCCGATGGGCGAGACATGGGTACAGTGGTTTTCCCCGATGCTCCGCTCAAGGTCTTCCTTACGGCAAGCGTCGAAGAGCGCTCCAAGAGACGCCTAAAACAGTTGCTGGAACAGGGGGATAGTGCTACTCTGGAGAGCGTGGAGGCAGAAATCATCGAGCGTGATCGTCGCGATCGCGAACGAAGTGTCGCTCCTCTCCAGCCCGCGCCAGACGCGCGAATCCTGGATAGTAGTCATCAGGACATTGAAGAGTCGTTTCGGGTCCTTGCAGGGTGGGTAGACGACACCCTCGGGGAGTTTTTTTCGCGCCAGTAACCTGGTTTTTCAGAGGTAATGGGGCAAGTGTGCTCCATGACGAGGTTTATCAAACTTTATGACCACCCCACACAGTGAAGTTCAATCCGAACCCAGTTTTGCCGAACTCTTTGCCGAAAGTGAAAGCTCCCAGGGCCTCAAGCCCGGTGATCTTCTGGTTGGTACCGTGACTCGTGTCGATAACGACTTTGTCATGGTCGACGTTGGCCTCAAGTCCGAGGGCCCCATTCCCGCTGAGCAGTTTCGCGGTCCCGACGGCGCTCTCGAAGTCCAGGTCGGCGATTCCGTCGAAGTCTGTCTCGAATCGGTCGAAGACGGGATGGGCGAAACCCGTCTCTCGCGAGAGAAGGCGCGGCGTGCCAAGACTTGGGAAGAATTGGAAAAGTCTTTCAGCGAGTCGGCGGTGGTCAAAGGTTTCCTCACCGGCAAGGTCAAGGGTGGCTTCACCGTCAGTATCGACGGCGTGCGTGCCTTCCTGCCCGGTTCCCTGGTCGATGTGCGGCCGGTGCGTGATGTCGCCTATCTCGAAGGCAAAGAGCTCGAGATGAAAATCATCAAGCTCGACCGCAAGCGCAACAACGTCGTCGTTTCCCGGCGTGCGGTCGTCGAGCAAGAACAGAGCGCCGAGCGTGGTCAGCTCCTCGAAAGTATCCAGGAAGGGGCGATTTTGCAGGGCGTGGTCAAGAATCTTACCGATTACGGCGCCTTTATCGATTTGGGTGGAATCGACGGACTACTGCACATCACCGACATGGGCTGGCGCCGGGTCAAGCATCCCAGCGAAGTCGTCAATGCCGGTGATGAAGTCCGGGTCATGGTCCTCAAGTTTGATCGCGAGCGTGGCCGTATCTCCCTGGGTATGAAACAGTTGGGTGCCGACCCCTGGCAGGACATCGCCCGCCGCTATCCCGAGCACACCCGTATCTTTGGCAAGGTCACCAACATCACCGATTATGGCGCCTTTGTCGAAATCGAGGATGGCGTCGAGGGCCTCGTGCATGTCTCCGAGATCGACTGGACCAACAAAAACGTCAATCCAGCCAAAGCGCTGCATCTTGGACAGGAAGTCGAGGTCATGGTCCTCGACATCGACGAAGAGCGGCGGCGGATTTCGCTCGGCATCAAGCAGTGTCTGCCCAACCCCTGGGAGGAATTTGGCGACAATTACCAGAAAGGTGATCGGGTATCCGGACAGATCAAGAGCATTACCGATTTTGGTGTCTTCATTGGTCTCGATGGGGGCATCGACGGCCTGATTCATCTCTCCGATCTCTCTTGGGAGCGCCCCGGCGAGGAAGCCGTGCGCGACTTCAAGAAGGGCGACACGGTAGAGGCAGTGGTCCTCAGCATCGATCCCGAGCGTGAACGGATCAGCCTGGGTATCAAGCAGCTCGAGAACGATCCCTTCCTGCAGTTTGTTGCCGTGCACGAAAAAGGCGAGTTGGCCGATGGGGAGGTCGTCTCGGTAGACGGCAAGGGCGCGGTGGTGCGCCTGGCCGAGGGCGTCGAGGGCTTTCTGCCGGCGCGGGAATTCGCCAAGGGCGCAAGCCCCGAGGTTGGCAGTTCCATTCGGGTTGCCATTGCGGCCGTCGATCGCAAAAATCGCAGTCTGACCCTGAGCAGCAAGGCGCGCGATGGCGCGGCATCTGCCTCTTCTTCGGAAGATCAGAGCAGTCTGGTGCAACAGTATTCGCGCAGTGCGGCTACGGGAACCACCAGCCTCGGCGATCTCATCAAGGAACAGCTCAAGCGCAAGCAGGAAGAGGAGGGCTAAGGCCCTCGAGCTGGGGGCCAGGCAACTCGCGTTGCTTGGCCCGGGTTTTTCCTGCAGATGGAGAGGATGGTTCCATGACCAAATCAGAGTTGATCAAATACATCAGCGCGAAGTACCCGACGCTGCCACCGCGCGACATCGAAAATGCCACGCGCCATATTCTCGAGTACCTGAGCGATGCATTGCAGCAGGATGAGCGTATCGAAATTCGCGGTTTTGGAAGCTTTTCCTTGCATATTCGACCCGAAAAAATGGGGCGAAATCCGCGTACTGGTGAAGCGGTACTGGTCCCCGAAAAACGGGTGCCACATTTCAAGGCCGGTAAAGAATTGCGGGAACAGGTCGATTACGCGCCTGAGTCTGTGCGCTAGAGGGCCTCTACGGCTGCCATGGGCTCCCTAACCCTGGCCCTCGTCCTGCTCATTCCGGTTGCCTTTGCTCTCGGTTGGTGGGCTGCAGCCAAAATAGGTCGGCGATCGGCTCCTACGCCGATCCCGCGTATTTATGTGCAAGGCCTGGGTCATCTGCTCGGCGAGCGTAACGATGAAGCGGTCAAGGCCTTCCTCGATGCCCTGCGCCAGTACCCCGAGAGTTCCGATTTGCTCCTTGCCTTGGGTCGACTGTTCCGACGCCGCGGCGAACTGGAGCGCGCTTTGGGTGTGCACCAGCACCTCCTCGAGCAGCAAGATCTCGATGTGTTGCAACAGCAGGAAGTGCTCTTGGAAATTGCCCGGGATTACCTCAAAGCGGGTATCCTCAATCGCGCCGAATCCATTCTTCGTGACCTCCTGCAACGTGATCCCGGATCACGCACGGCGCGAGAGCTCTTGGCCGAGGTGTACGAGTTGGGAGCGGATTGGGAACAAGCCATTCGTGTGCGCCAAGACCTGCAAGAACAGGGGGGGGAAGGGCAGGCGAGTATCATCGCCCTACTTTATTGCGAAATGGCGGAAGAAAAGTTGCACGACAACCTCGAGGCGGTACAGGCATTGTTGGTGGAGGCGGAGCGCGCCGATGCCAGCTCGCCACGCCTTGCCTTGTTGCGTGGACGAATAGCGCACCAACAGGGGAATTGGGTGGCAGCCGCCAGTCACTGGTCGACGTTATTGCGCTCGGATCATATTGCCATTCTCGGTCAAGTGCTGGATCCCTTCTTGGAAAGCTTGCAGAACTGCGGGGAGCTACCGCAGTGCCAAGCGTGGCGCAAGGAATTGCTGGCGCGGGCGTCGACGGCATCGCTATTGTCGCGTCTGGTGTTGGCCCTGCGTCGGGTTGAAGGAGAGCCGGCGGTGATCGATTTTCTTCGTGCCAGCTTGCTGCGCAGCAGCGACCTGCTCACCCTGCAGTTCTACCTGCGTGCAGGTGGCGACCCGCTTCCGGTGTTGTCCGAATTGCGGCACGCGGTAACGGAGTTGCCGTTGTCCGAGGGCGTTTTTCAATGCCATCATTGCGGCTATCAGACGATAGAATTCTATTGGCGTTGCCCCAGTTGTCGTCGTTGGGGAACCTTTCGCAGTAGTGGAGAAAAAGCAGCATGTACCCACTAATCGTTGCCCTGGATTTTCCGACGGCAAAAGCGGCCATGGCCCTTGCTGAACGTCTCGATCCGCAGCAGGTTCGGGTAAAAGTCGGTAAAGAACTCTTCACCAGTGCCGGTCCCGCTTTGGTGGAATCCCTACAAGCTCGTGGATTTTCCGTGTTTCTCGATCTCAAGTTCCACGACATTCCGGCGACGGTGGCCGGGGCTTGTCGTGCCGCTGCCGAATTGGGCGTGTGGATGCTCAATGTTCACGCTAGCGGCGGGCGTACCATGCTGGAGGCGGCGCGCAATGCCGTCGAGACCAGCGGCGGGAAGCGTCCTTTGTTGATTGCCGTCACCGTTCTCACCAGCCTCGATGCCGCTGCCTTGCAGGAGATTGGCTGCACGGCTGCGCCGCAGGCGCAGGTGGAACGTCTTGCCGCCTTGGCCGCCGCGTCTGGCTTCGATGGAGTGGTCTGCTCGGCCCAAGAGGCAGCGCTTCTGCGCGAGCGTCAGCCGTCCTTGCTTCGGGTCACGCCAGGAATTCGTCCCACCGGTACCGCGCACGACGATCAGCGTCGCGTTCTGACCCCCGCCGAAGCCTTGGCGGCCGGCGCAGACTATCTCGTTGTCGGTCGGCCGATCAGCGCCGCTGCCGATCCGGCGGCGGCCTGTGCCGCAGTGCTTGCGGAGATTGCCGCCGTACCCTCCACTTCTGCTTCGCGGAGCCTATCCTCATGAGCCACACGCCCCTCGATCCCGATCAAGTCATCCGTCTTTACGAAGAGGACGGCGCCTTGCTGCACGGGCATTTTCTCCTGTCTTCGGGTTTGCACAGCGATACCTACCTGCAATCGGCGCGGGTCTTGCAGCACCCGGAACATGCAGCACGGGTGGCGGAGGCCATGGTGCAAGGTATTCCCGCGGAATTGCGCAGCCAGATTGGTGCCGTAGTGGGGCCAGCCATGGGTGCGGTGATCGTTGCCCACGAGTGTGGACGCGCCCTTGGCGTGCGCGCTTTTTTTACCGAACGCGAAGGCGGCCGGATGACCTTGCGGCGGGGTTTTGCCCTCGAGCCTGGCGAGGGAGTATTGGTTGTCGAGGACATCACCACCACGGGCGGCTCGACGCGGGAATGTATGGCCGTCGTTGCGGCACAGGGTGCGCGGGTGGTAGCGGTTTCCGCTATTATCGATCGTAGCGCAGCAGGCATTCCTGATTTTGACGGAGTGCCGTATCATCCCCTGCTTCGTTTGCCGGTACAGACCTGGGAGGCCAAGGATTGCCCTCTCTGTGCGGCGGGCTCGACTGCGGTCAAGCCGGGCAGCCGCGGTTTGCGTTGAACTTGAGCAAAATGGGTCGAGGTCTTAGGATGACCGGAAGGTCGTGGAAAAAATGCACAGAAAGGATAATGTCATGGAGTTGAGTATCCCCGCTGGGGCGCCGTTGGAACGGCATATGCGCTTTACCGTACCGGCCGCCGATGTCGAGGCGCACTATCGCGAGTCCCTGCGGCAGAAGGCGAAGCACGCCCGTTTGCCGGGTTTTCGCCCGGGTAAAGTGCCGCTGCCGGTGGTGGAGCGACAATTCGGACGAGATGCCCTCCTCGAAGCCTTCGACGAGCTCATCAACGAACACTACGCCAAGGCCCTGAGCAGCAACGCGCTGCGCCCGGTCGCGAGGCCCGACGTGAACGTCGAACAAGGCGCCCCCGGTCAGGATTTCGTATTTACGGCCGTGGTCGAGGTATACCCGGAATTTACCCCGCAAGTGCCGGCGGTTACCCTGACGCGCAAGGTCGTCGCGATCAGCGACGCTGATGTCGGGCGCACGCTGACGGTCATGCGCCAGCAGCGTCAGACCTATCGCCCAGTCGAGCGGGCGGCGGAAGCAGGCGACCGCGTCGTCATCGACTTCCAAGGAAAGATCGATGGCGAAGCCTTCGCCGGCGGAACCATGGACGATTACCCGGTGCTCGTCGGTGCCGGGCGTTTGCTGCCAGAAATGGAGCAGGCGCTGACGGGAATGGCTGCCGGCGAAGAAAAACAAGTTGCGGTACCCTTTCCGGCCGATTATCCAGCGGCGGAATTGGCCGGGAAGACGGCAGATTTTCTGGTGCGGGTCAAAGAGGTGGCCGCGCCGGAGTTGCCGGCCCTCGATAGCGAATTTGCCCGCTCCCTGGGCATTGAAGACGGCAGTGTAGAGACCTTGCAGGCCGAGGTGCGGGCGAATCTGGAGCGCGAGGCGCAGCGGATCAGTCGCCAGCAAATCAAGGCACAACTCATGGCCGCAGTCCTCGAAGCAAATACCGTGGAGCTACCCAAGGCCCTGTTGCACAATGAAGAAGAGCGTGCTAAGCAAGGTCGGGAAGGGGAGCTGAGCGCCGAACAGCGCGCAGAGGCGGAGAAGCGAGTGCGGCTGGGGCTGGTACTCTCTGAGATTGCACGGCAACAGCAGCTGCGCGCGCCGACGGCAAAGATAGAGCAAGCGCTCTTGGAAATGGCGGAACAGTACGAAGACCCACGCGAGTTTATGTCCTGGTATCGCAAAGACCGTGAGCGCATGGAAACGCTGGAATCCATCGTTCTCGAAGACATGGTGGTGGACTGGTTACTCGAGCGTGTTACAGTGGTAGAGCAGAAAGTGGAGTTCCAGGATCTCATCGCCGGCCGCGGCGCTGGGGAAGATCAGAACCAATAAGATGATAGGACGGTGTGCATGAAGCAGGGATTGCAGGACCCGACATTGCAGGAAACCCGCGGCTTGGGCTATGTGCCCATGGTCATCGAACAGACCGGGCGCGGCGAGCGGGCTTTCGACATCTATTCGCGCTTGCTCAAAGAACGCGTGATCTTCCTGGTAGGGCCCGTCGAGGACATGATGGCGAACTTGGTCGTCGCGCAGCTCCTCTTTCTGGAAGCAGAGAATCCGGAAAAAGATATCGCCCTGTATATCAATAGCCCAGGGGGATCGGTCACTGCGGGCTTGGCCATTTACGACACCATGCAATTCATCCGTCCTGCCGTCAGTACCGTATGTATAGG
>DDOU01000103.1:0-1117 GCA_002341825.1 Candidatus Igneacidithiobacillus taiwanensis
GCAGCGCGCCGCCCTCGAGCGCCAACGCCTGCAGGGGCAGGAGAACAATGCCAGCGAGCGCTTGCGTGGCATCGCTACGGAACGAGAGCGACAACAAGCGCAAGCCCAATCGCTGGCGAACGCCCTGCAGCAACTGCAAGCGGCCCAGCCGGCCCTCGCCGAGGCGCGCGCCGCACAGGCCGCCCGTCGTGCTGCTGCGCAGGAGGCCCTGGCCGCACTGCAAGGCGTGGGCGAAACTCTGCGCAAGCAGCAACGCGAATTCGACCAAGAGCGCCAACGCCTGCAACAGAGCCAACGGCAGGAAGAAATCGAGCTGGCGCGGCTCGAGGCAGAATGTGCCCACCGTGAGGAGCGCCTGCAGGAACTTTTTATCGAGGCAGAGCGGCTTGCCGAGGCCCTTGGCGAAAATCCCGGCGCCATGCCTGAGCATGGGCAACCAACGGCGGAGTTGCAGCGCATCCAGGCGGCTTTGGCGAAACTCGGTAACGTCAATCTCGCTGCCGAAGAAGAGCTCGCAGAACTGCAGGCGCGGCAAGGGGATCTTGCTGCCCAGGTAGCCGATGTCGACAGCGCCCTCCAGAGCCTCGAGGCTGCCATGGCAGCCATGGACGCCGAGACCCTGGAGCGATTCCAGCATACCTTACAGCACGTCAACCAGGGGCTGCAGCGCTATTTTGCCGAACTCTTCGGCGGCGGAACGGCGGCCCTGGAACGCTGCGAAGGGGATCCCCTCAGTGCCGGCCTGATCCTGCGCGCCCAACCCCCGGGCAAACGCAATGGTACCCTGCAGCAGTTATCGGGAGGGGAGAAGGCGCTCACCGCTATCGCCCTGGTCTTTGCCATCTTTGCCCTCAATCCGGCACCCTTTTGCATCCTCGACGAGGTCGATGCCCCCCTCGACGATGCCAATATCGAGCGCTTTTGTCGTCTACTCCGAAGCCTCGCCGAGCAGACGCAGTTTTTGCTCATCAGCCATCGTCAGCTCACCTTGCAGGTGGCAGAGCAACTAGTGGGGGTGACGATGATCGAGCCCGGGATTTCGAGCATTGTGCCGGTGGATGTGGCGGCACTGCTCAGCGAAGACGCGATCAGTGCAGCGGATGACAAGGTCCGTGTA
>DDOU01000103.1:1266-3963 GCA_002341825.1 Candidatus Igneacidithiobacillus taiwanensis
TGCCGCAGGCGCTCCACCTTGCCGGCTTGAAAACAGGGCGTGCCATAACTACGTCCGGTAAATTCGCCATTCTCATCGCACTCCACCTCGGTTGCCAGCAAGGCGGGTATGCCAAGTTCGACCGCAATGGGCGCGGTAACGAAGCGGTTGGTGGCGGTAATGATGAGCAAAGTATCGCCGGCATCGGCGTGCTTGCGGACCAAGGCGCGGGAGGCATCGGTAATCATCGGTAACACCCGCTCCTGCATATACTGGCGGTGCCATTCTTCGAGATCGCGACGGGGATGTTGGGCCATGGGTGCCAGCACAAAGCGCAAAAAGTCCTGCATATCGAGCTTGCCCTCCATATAGGCCCGATAGTAGCGATCGTTGGCCTCGCGCAATTCGGCACCATCAACGATGCCCAAGGTGCTCAAAAAATCCAGCCAGGCATGGTCGGAATCGCCGGCCAGCAGGGTGTTGTCGAGATCGAAAATGGCCAGGGCCATGTGTACCTCATCAGCGGTTAGGGGCGAGCGGAGTATATCAGGCTTTGCTGCAGAACCTAGATGGAAGATGGCCGTTGCGGCAAAAAGGCGGCCAAAATCCCGAGCAGGGGCAAAAAGGAGCAAATATGGTAGACGGTATCGATGCCCCAAAGATCGGCGAGCTGCCCGAGCACCGCTGCACCCACGCCACCCAGACCAAAGGCGAGGCCAAAAAAGAGGCCCGAAATCGTCCCCACTTTTCCGGGCACGAGTTCCTGAGCGTAGACGACAATGGCGGGAAAGGCCGAGGCAAGCAAGAAGCCGATGATTACTGTCAATAGCGCGCTTGCGGTCAAGCCTGCATAGGGCAGGGCGAGGGTAAAGGGGGCGATGCCGAGCAAAGAGACCCAAATCACCCGCTTACGCCCAATGCGATCGCCAATCGGCCCACCCAGCAGCGTTCCCGCCGCCACCGCCGCCAAAAAGAGAAACAAGTGCAGCTGCGCCTCGCGCACGGGAATAGCAAAGCGATGCATCAAGTAAAAAATCAGATAGCTGCTGATGCTAGTCAAATAGATAAACTTGGAGAACATCAGCGCCACCAGAATCACTAAGCTCTTTCGTACCAGCCCTGCCGGCAAGGTGTTCGCGGCAACCGGCGCCGCTTTTTTGGGCAGCCGATGCTGATGTTGGTACCAACGCCCCACAAAGCTCAGGATGACGATGGCAGCGAGGGCGAGCAGAGAAAACCACGATAGACTCTGCTGTCCATGCGGCATAACAAAGAAAGCAGCAAGGNNCCCACCGCCGTACCCACGTTACCCCCCACCTGAAAGATCGACTGGGCCAAGCCATAGCGCCCCCCGGCCGCCATCCGCGCCACCCGCGACGATTCCGGATGGAAGACCGAAGAGCCCAAGCCGACCAGGGCGGCGGCAAGGAGCAGCACTGCGTAGTTAGGGGCAACGGCAAGCAGGAGTAGTCCAAGAAAAGTCGAGATCATTCCCACTGGTAAAGACCAGGGCAGGGGATGGCGGTCGGTGTAACGTCCCACCAAGGGTTGAATGATGGAAGCAGTCAGCTGATAGGCAAGGGTGATCAGACCAATCTGCGCAAAGCTCAAGTCAAAATTGCTGCGGAAGAGGGGATACACCGCCAACATCAACGACTGAATGCTGTCGTTGAGAAAATGCGAGACGCTGATGGCCCCGAGGACATCGAAACGCGTAGCCCCTTCGGGTCGGCGAGAACGACTGGCCAGTTCTGGCAAGACGGTAGACATGAGCGGTCCTAGGCTGCGGCGTTGGAGGCCCGTAGTGTAGGCTCTCCGGTACATACCGTCCAGTACGTTTCTTCTTCTGGCAGGCACATGCACCCTTGCCCGACCGGCCCAGCCTAGTGTTTAATGCACGACATGACCCGTCCTACGCAAGCCCCGGCGGACCGCGAGGCCGCTGATTCGCCCGCAGCCTTTGCCGACACCCTCAGCGCCTTGGAAAAAATCGTCCAAAGCATGGAGAGTGGCCAACTCGGCTTGGAAGAGTCCGTCACCTTGTTCCAGCAAGGGATGGAACTCGCCCAACAGGCCGAACGCCAGCTGACGGAAGCAAAACAGAAAGTAGAAATCTTGCTTGGCGGGCAAGTTCAGGCCCTACCCAGCAATGTAGAGGAGGACTGATTTGTCCGAGAGCGAATCCTTTGCTGCTTTTCGCAACCGAATTGTGGCCCACAATGAAAAAGTTCTGGAATCGTTGCTGCCGGCGGCGAGTGCCTTCCCAGCGCGACTGCACGATGCCATGCGGTATAGCGTCCTCGGTGGCGGTAAGCGGGTGCGCCCGCTGCTTACCTACGCCGCTGGCACAGCGCTCGGCGTGCACGAGAGCTTGCTCGACCGTGCCGCTGCCGCCCTCGAACTCATCCACGCGTACTCCTTGGTGCACGACGATCTTCCCGCCATGGATAACGACGACCTGCGCCGCGGCCGCCCCACCTGCCACAAGGCCTACGACGAGGCAACGGCCATCTTGGTTGGCGATGCCTTGCTCACGCAAGCTTTCCGCGTGCTGGCAGAGCCGGCGGGGCTGGCGCCGCGGCAGCAGCTGCGCATGGTCGCCATTCTCGCCCAGGCCGCTGGTTCCCAGGGCATGGTCGGCGGCCAAGCGGTAGACCTCGCCGCCGTTGGCCACCAGCTCGCCCAGCCCGCCCTCGAGCAGATGCATCTGCTCAAAAC
>DDOU01000103.1:4133-4392 GCA_002341825.1 Candidatus Igneacidithiobacillus taiwanensis
ACCCTCTTGGGATTGTCGCAAGCCCAGGAATACGCCCGCTCGCTGCTCCAGGCCGCCCTCGATGCCTTGGCAGGCTGGGGACAGGAGGCCGATCACCTGCGTGCCCTGGCGCGCCTCATCGTCGAGCGTAACCGATGAATCCCTTGCTCGAAAGCATTCCTGGGCCGGAAGAACTGCGGCGCCTGTCGCGCAGTGAGCTCAAGCAGGTGGCCAAGCGCCTGCGGCAGTTTCTGCTCGAATCCATCAGTGAAACCGGCGG
>DDOU01000103.1:4452-4646 GCA_002341825.1 Candidatus Igneacidithiobacillus taiwanensis
GATCGTCTGATTTGGGATGTTGGCCATCAGGCTTATCCGCACAAGGTCCTCACCGGGCGCGGCGCACAGTTTCCGAGCCTGCGGCAAAAAGACGGTCTCTCGGGCTTTCTCAAACGTGACGAAAGCCCCTTCGATGCCTTTGGCGCTGGCCACTCCAGCACCTCCATCAGTGCCGGACTGGGCATGGCGGTGGC
>DDOU01000103.1:4703-5179 GCA_002341825.1 Candidatus Igneacidithiobacillus taiwanensis
TACGAAGCTCTCAACAATGGCGGCGTTCTGGATGCCGATCTCCTGGTCATCCTCAACGACAACGAGATGTCGATTTCGCCCAACGTCGGCGCCGTATCTCGCTACCTCACCCGGCTGCTCTCCAATCCGCTGTACAATACCGTCCGCGATGGGGCAGGACAGGCCCTGAGTTTGGTGCCGCCCCTGCGGGAGTTGGCCAAGCGTGCCGAAGAAGGGGTCAAGGGCTTGGTGTCTCCCGGTTTGCTCTTCGAGGAAATGGGTTTTCACTATTTCGGGCCCATCGACGGCCACGACCTCGATGCCCTGGTCCCGACCCTCGAAAACCTTAAAAAGATCCGTGGGCCGCGCCTGCTGCATGTCATTACTCGCAAAGGCAAGGGCTTCGCACCTGCAGAACAAGACCCCTGCACCTATCATGGCGTAACCCCCTTCGACCGCAACAGCGGCGCTTTGCAAAAGTCCTCGAGTGTCAGCTA
>DDOU01000037.1:0-1929 GCA_002341825.1 Candidatus Igneacidithiobacillus taiwanensis
AATCAATGCGTATTCTTCCCTAGGCGTGATCGCCCTAGGCTTCTACTCGGGGCCGGTTCAGCGATTTCTGGTCTTTCTTGGTATTTTGGTTAATCTCTTTGTCTTGGGGTTTTTGACCTATCGTACGATCACTGCTCCCCCTGCCCCGCAAGCTTTGCGGGTACACTGGGACTGGGTCCTGGCCGCCCTTGCCTTGCTTCCGGTTCTTTTTGCCCATTGGGGAGGAAAGCGGCAACTGCAGCGAGCAGACTGGCTACTGCCGGGACTCGGTAGATGCGATCCCAAACTTCCCGTCGTCGACTCTGCCAAGGCGCAAGAGAAAGGCGAGCAAGCCTGGACTGCAGCTGCCGGCTTCGCCATCATGTTGGCCTTCTTTTTAGGGCAGATTGGCTTTGGCGCCCTCGCCGCTTTCGCGCGCTCCTTTTCGATTGGAGTGCAACTCGGGGCAGAGTATGCCAAACGCCATGAGAAACTGCCGTCAGCAGTTTTGCAAACTGCAGTGCGCCATCTTCCTATCGATTTCCGCGTCTGGGTGGGATTGTTCGCCTATGCGGCAACGGCTGCCTTGCTGCTTTTTTTTCTGTATCAATACCTCAGCCGAGCCCAGTGGCGCGACCGTATTGGTTGGCGTCCACCCACCAGCGCCCGGGCCTACGGGGTGGCGCTACTTCTCGGCATTGCGCTTGAGGGTATCAGTGCCCTGCTCCTGGTTACTTTTCCGCCGCCCCACCACCTCAACCCCCATACCCTCGGCGTCTTTGATGCCCTGCACATGCAGGGGTGGCCGTATTACCTGATGATTGCGCTGACCGTCGCCTTGGCTCCGTTTACCGAGGAGATCATTTTTCGCGGTGCCGGGCTTGCCGGTTTGCGGCAGCGTTTTTCACCCTGGGTAGCGGCGAGCATCGTCAGCCTGCTGTTTGTGATCGTCCACGCTCCCTCCAAGATCGATAATTTCCATTACCCCTTGGCGCTTCTTATCATCGCCATGCTCGCCGCCGCCTTAGTTTGGCTGCGTCTACGCTATCGCTCTCTGTGGCCGAGTATCTTCCTGCACACCCTTTGGAATGGGGTGGCGATCTCGGTGTCGCTGTTGCACTAAAAACCGCATCAGTCGAAGAGCGTCAATTGCCCGTTGTCGCTAGGGGTCTTTCTCTTCCGCTCTCGCCCGCCTTTTCGTGAACCATGTCGGCGCAAAACTTCTTGTGCCTCGGTACGCGCTTCCGGTAGACGACGACGCGCCCAGATGCGCTCCTTGGCTTGCTGTGCCGCAAGTTTTTCCGAAACGATGGGTGCCGGGTAGGCAGAACTGCCCCACTCAGGTACCCAGCGGCGGACGAAATCGGCTTTTGGATCCTGATCGAGCATTTGCTTACTGGGGGAATAGATGCGCAGGGTATTGATACCGGTGGTGCCGGACTGCATCTGCATCTGGCTCCAATGAATACCCGCCTCAAAATCCAAAAACTGTTGCGCCAAAAAAAGACCGGTCTGGCGCCAGTGCAACCAGAGATGGTAGCTCGCAAAACTGACCAGCATGGCGCGCATACGAAAATTCAACCAACCGGTGGCCCGCAAACTCCGCATGCAGGCATCTATCAAAGGATAGCCAGTCTGCCCGTTGCACCAGGCCAAAAAGTAATCCTCCCGCCAGTCATCCTCGCGCAAGCCATCGTAAATACGGGCAAAATTATGGAATTCGATGGCGGGCTCATCCTCGAGTTTTTGGATGAAATGGCAATGCCAATGCAATCGGGAAAGAAACCCGCGCAGATGTCGAGCATGGCTTTGCGCTTCTGGGGAGGATTCCCGACGCAGAGCGCGCAACTGCGCCTGGGTATTCTGCACCACTCGCGCCATAGAGATGTTGCCAAAGGCGAGGTAGGCACTGAGTCGCGAGCAGCCTCGCTCGGCCAAACTTGGGCTCGA
>DDOU01000037.1:2023-2844 GCA_002341825.1 Candidatus Igneacidithiobacillus taiwanensis
AACTGCGCCAAGCTCGGCAACTCGCCAATTGCCAGGGTTGGCGCGCCCGGAAAGCACTCCGGCGTGGCCGGCCGTGGCCGGGCCATGAATCGATCCCAGGCATTCGCCCAGGCATCTCGATTGCGCAANNGGGCGCATCACGCCAAATTGCGGCCACTCCTGCCAACGCACCCCGGCCTGTCGGCACCAATCGCCTACCCGCTTGTCGCGAGCATAGGTCCAGCCGGGCCCGGTTTCTTGGTGGCTGAGCAGCTCGGTAAAGGGGTATTCCCTGCGCAATTCCGCCAAAACCTGGGGGAGATTGCCGCGGCGCAGCAACAGCGGTAAGCCTCGTGCGGCCAGATCGGCGCGCAGCGCGTGTAGACTCTCGCGGGCGAAGGCCCAATGCTGAGGGTCCCACTCCGGCGAGTTGAGCCACTCGTCCTCTAGCACGTAGAGCCCCACCGCCGCATCGCAATGCGCAGCAGCCAGAAGCGGGGCGTGATCTGCTACGCGCAAATCGCGTTTAAACCAAACCAAGGCGAGGCGGCTCATGTTCGCAGCATGCCATGCTGCCGCACGGCAAACAATTGGGGGACACGATGTGCGCTGCTCTTTCGCTCGCCCTGTCTGTATGATGTAGAAAACCTCTGCGCAGGGAATGACGACGCATGTCTACAGCCGAAAACTCGTCTTTTTGGGACAGTAACACCAGCGACTCCACGCCCGCGCAACAACTTGCCAGTATCGGCTTTGCCATCCTCTCGCCCCGCGTGCTTTCGGCCGAAATTGGCGCCCCTATAGAAGCCTGCGCGCCGCTCTTTGCGCTTTGGGAGGATCTC
>DDOU01000102.1:0-5595 GCA_002341825.1 Candidatus Igneacidithiobacillus taiwanensis
CTGCGCGGTCCCGGCGAAACCCAGTTGGAAACCGACCGCCGATTGATCGGCGAGCGGATTCGCATTCTCAAAGAGCGTCTGGCGCGAGTAGCTGCCCAACGCGGCATTCAGCGGCGCGCTCGGCTGCGAACCCCAGTCCCAACCGTGGCCTTGGTGGGGTATACCAATGCGGGTAAATCTTCTTTGTTCAATGTCCTGACGGCCAATGCGCAGTATGCTGCCGACCAGCTTTTTGCCACGTTGGATCCGACCATCCGTCGGCTCGCGCCCGAAGTAGCGGGGCAACAGATCTTGCTGGCCGACACGGTTGGCTTTCTTCGCGATCTCCCCACCGAGCTGATTGCCGCTTTTCGCGCTACATTGGAAGAGGTGAATGAGGCGCAACTGTTGCTCCACGTCATCGATGCGGCAGCACCGGATCGTGACGAGCAAATTGCGGCAGTAGAAGAGATTCTCGCAGATATTGGCGCCGATGAGTTGCCGCGGATTCGCGTTTTCAACAAAGTGGATTTGCTCGAGGATATTCCCCCCGCCCGCCGCGATGTCGATGGACAGATGACCGACGTCTGGCTCAGCGCGCATTCGGGCGAGGGTGTAGACCTGCTGCGCAAGGCAATCGTCGCTCGTTTACGACAGGAGCCCTTGCGCTTGCAATGTACCTTGCGGCCAGAGCAAGGGGCGTTGCGCGCTCGTCTTTACCAGCTCGCGTGTGTACTGGAGGAGAGCTTCGCGACCGACGGCAGGCAATTTCTGCAGATTGAAATCGATCGAGCCACTTGGGCGGGATTGCAAAAACACTACGGGGCAGAGAGTTGTCAGCGAGAGGATCTGCCCTCTACAATGCGCCCATAGTCCGGTGCAAGGAGAGCGGGATGCCATGGAGTGATCCGGGCGGCAGTGGTAATCAGAACGGTAACAAGAGCGGCAACCCGTGGGGGAAACGCCCCAAAAGCCCCAGTGGTTCATGGAACATCGACAAGATCACCAAAGAACTGCGTAAGTTGGGCAATAAACTCTCAGCTACGCCGGGAGCCGGTCCGCGTCGTAATTTTCCATATCTGACCTGGTTGCCGCTGATCGTTGCCGTCGTACTACTTTTCCTGTGGCTGCTCTCGGGATTTTACCAAGTCGATCCTGGCCAAGAAGCGCTCGTATTGCGTTTTGGGCAAGTGGTGGCGACGGTGCCGCCGGGCAACCATTATCATTGGCCGAGCCCCATTGAAACGGTAGAAACCGTGGACGTGGGTCGCAGTCGACGGCTGGTTCTCGGTTATGGAGACTCTGGTGAGGCTTTGAGCCCAGGACGTATCCTTACCAGCAACGATGAGTTGATCGACGTGCGGTACGCTGCCGATTATCGTATTGCGCATCCGCGTGAATACCTTTTCTCCAATAGCAACCCGCAGCAATATCTCGCCTTTGTTATGAGTGCTGCCCTGCGGCAGATTACCGACGGGATGAGCTCGCAACAATTACTCGGTGCTGCCCACGCACCCCTCGAGGAAAAGCTGTTGGAGCGAGCGCAACAGCTGCTCGCCAACGGTAAAAGTGGTATTACTCTGCAGTCGGTGCAGATTATTGAGCTCACCCATCCGAAAGCTCTCGATCCGGAATACGAAAAGATCGACAAAGCACGCAAGGAAGCCGCGATTGCTGCTGAAGAGGCCAAAGCGGACGTACAGAAAGAGATGATTTCTGCCAAGGCCGAGGCCGATAAGATGCGTAGTCAGGCGCAAGTAGAGGCAAATCGGTTGGTAGACAAAGCCCAAGGCGATGCCGCCCACTTTGATTCGCTCTATCAGGCCTACCGACAGGATCCGCAGGTGAGCGCGCGACAAATGTATTTACAGACGATGGACGCCATTCTCGCCAAAGCTGGCAAGGTAGTCGTTGCCGATGGGCCTGGGGCACAGGTGTCTGTAACTACCGCCGCCCCACCAGTTTTGTCATCCGCTCCATCGGCGAGCGCATCCACCCAAAGCGGAGGTAAGGCGTCATGAAAGCCACTTCTTGGGGTTGGTTAGTGCTGCTTCTGGCAGCTGTCTTGTACCTCTTGTCTGCAAGTTTTTACGAGTTACGCCCGGGGCAGAGTGCGATCATTCTTAATGCTGGGCGAGTGACCGGAGAACATGTGCAGCCAGGTCTGTATCTTCACTGGCCCTTTTTGCAATCGGTCCAGATCATCGATACACGCCGCCGCAGTCAGAGCACCAAGGCAGTTACCCTGGTTCCTAAGAGCGGTCCGGCTTTGCAGCTCGATTGTTTTGTGCAATGGCATGTGGATGATGCTACTCGCTTTTACCAGCACGGCCTGAATACTGCCTTGGCCGAGGGTGAGGTGAGCGACGCAGTGCAGGCAGCTTTGCGCTTGCTGATTGAGAAAAATCCCGACGATTCACCTAACAACGACCTACTGACGCACTGGCAGAAGCAACTTTTCACCACTGTAAGTCAGCAACTGCAGAAGGACGGAATTCGGCTGGATGATCTGCATTTTCTCGAGATCGGTCTAACGCCCGATGCGCAACAAGCGGTGTATCAAAAGATGCGGGCTGATCTGCAGAACCAACTCACCGAAGTACAATTGGCGGGAAAGACACAGGTAGACGACATCAAAAATGCAGGTGAAAAGGCGCGTCAACAAGTTTTGAGCGATGCGTACACAAGCTCTCAGCAAACCTTGGGAGCCGCGCAGGCACAGGCGGCAAAAATCTATGCCGACTCCTATGGCAAGGATCCGAGCTTTTATGCTTTTTATCGTAGTCTCGAAATTTTGCAGCACAATGCCAAGCCGGGGGACGTGTGGGTACTGTCTGCCAACTCGCCCTTGCTGCAGTATTTGCATCGTGGGCTAGCAACGGGTGGCAAATAATGGAACGTGATAGCGGCGCGGCAAACTGGATGTTGCCCGCAGGCTTTGAAGACATGGGCCCGCGCCAGGCCGAGGCTTTGGAGGGGAAACGCCGAGAACTCCTCGATCTTTTTGGTACTTGGGGATATCGTCAGGTCATCCCGCCAATGCTGGAGCATCTCGAAAGTCTGCTTACGGGTAGTGCCATCGATTTAGACCTCGAAACTTGGAAAGTTTTGGATCAGGCGAGCGGGCGAGTGCTCGGTTTTCGCTCGGACATGACTCCGCAGATGGCCAGAATCGATGTGCAAATGACCCGTGCCGATGAAGCCCGGCGGCTGTGTTATGCGGGTACGGTGTTGCGGGCACGGCCAGATGCCTTGGGGGGGAGTCGCGCGCCCTTTCAAGTTGGTGCGGAACTCTTTGGCGTTGCGAGCGCTGAGGCGGATCTCGAGATCTTGTCGCTGATGATCGAAAGCGTGCAGCGCTGTTGTCCGGGCAGCGACTTGGTATTAGATCTGGGACATGTCGCGATTCCTCGCCGATTGGCAGAAGCCAGCGGCTTGCCCCAATCTGCTCGGGAAGAATTGCTGCGCTTGCTCGAGCGCAAGGCGTGGCCGGATCTGCGCCAGCTTTTGCGACGGCATGCGGTGGTCGAGGCATCGGAAACGGCATTCCGCGCCCTGTCGGAGTTGCACGGCGATCGCGAGGTGCTGGCGCGGGCGCGACAAAGACTTGCCGCCTTCACCGACCTTGCACAACCTTTGGAAGAGCTCGATTTTGTGTGGCAGATGCTCGCGCAGCGATATCCACAACTGTGCATTCGGGCAGACTTGGCTGAGATGCAAGGGCATCGCTATCACACCGGAATGCTTTTTGCGCTCTTTTCGCCGTTGCGCGGTGCCGCCATCGCGCGGGGTGGGCGTTACGATGGCGTCGGCCAGGCCTTTGGTCGTTATCGTCCAGCTACGGGCTTTAGCCTCGATTTGCGCCCGTTGCTGCGCGAACTCGAAGAGGAAAGGAAAACGCCAAAGGTATGGGCTCCAAGTGGCGGCGATTCGACCTTATGGCAGGCAATCTGCGATTTACGCTCCCAAGGTTATGTCGTGGTTCAGGACCTCGGCAAGGAGACAGGGCAAGGCCCGATGATCCCTGAGGGTTTTGATGCGGTTCTGCAGCGAGAGCAAGGACGCTGGGCCTTGCTGAGCCAGAGCCCAGAGCTTCCTTTTTCTGCATCCTAGGTTTTTTCGGAGTCGAAATCGATGTCCAAGAATGTCGTTGTGGTTGGCACCCAGTGGGGTGACGAGGGTAAGGGCAAGATTGTCGACTGGCTCACGGAGCACTGCCAAGCGGTTGCACGTTTTCAGGGAGGCAACAACGCCGGCCACACCTTGGTCATCGGTGGCCAAAAAACGGTCTTGCATCTGATTCCTTCTGGCATCCTACGTCCGGACGTGCAGTGTCTGATTGGCAACGGGGTGGTCTTGGATCCGGTCGCACTGTTCGAAGAACTCGATCCGCTCCTGCAGAGCGTGCCCGACGCCGCGCAACGGCTGGTGATCTCAGAATCCTGCCCCCTGATACTCCCGTACCATAAGCGTTTGGATTTGGCGCGGGAAAAGGCGAAGGGCGAAGCAAAGATCGGTACGACGGGGCGTGGAATCGGTCCAGCTTACGAAGACAAGGTCGCCCGCCGAGCATTGCGCGTTGCAGATCTCTTTCATCGCAAGCGTTTTGCTGCCAAATTGGGTGAGGCGCTCGATTACCATAATTTCGTGCTCCAGCATTACTTCAAGGAAGAGCCAGAAGACTTTCATCGCATTCTCGAGCAGAGCCTTGCTTTTGCCGAACGCCTGGCGCCCATGACTGCCGATGTCTCGCTGCGCTTGAGCGAAATCCAGGCTGCCGGAGGCCGCGTGCTCTTCGAGGGCGCGCAAGGAACCTTGCTCGATGTCGATCACGGTACCTATCCTTTTGTTACCTCGTCGAATACCGTTGCGGGAGCAGCGGCGGCTGGCACCGGGGTAGGACCGGGAGAACTGGGTTACGTTTTGGGTATCACCAAAGCCTACACCACCCGTGTTGGCTCCGGCCCCTTCCCGACGGAACTCTTCGATGAAACCGGACGTTGGCTGGCGGAACGGGGAGGAGAGGTGGGTGCGACGACGGGCCGCGCCCGGCGCTGCGGTTGGTTTGATGCCGTAGCTCTTCGCGCCTCCTGCCGGGTGAATGGCGTTACTGGCTTGTGCATGACCAAGCTCGATGTTCTCGATGGATTGGCAGAGATTCGGGTTGCCGTCGGTTACCGCGTTCATGGGGAGGATCGCCGCGATCTCCCCGGCGGTGCCGAATCCCTGGCGGACTGTACGCCAATTTACGAGAGTTTTCCGGGGTGGACAGAATCCACGGCCGGTGTATCTCGCTGGGAAGATTTGCCAAGCAATGCGCGCAACTATTTAGAGGCCTTGGCGGCCCTGGTGGAGCGCCCTTTGGCGATCGTATCTACCGGGCCAGATCGCGCGCATACCATTCTGCGGGAGTCATTTTTGTGACGTCAGGCCACCGAACTCACGCGAGTCTTTTGCGTGCGAGAGAGGAGAGTTCCTTGGTGTCGTCATCAAAGTGTCATCAAAATGTCGCACTATTGTCATAATTTTCGGTCATACTATGGTCTGGTATAACCCGTAACGCGGAGATTGAGACATGCTCAATACGCAAGTCCAGAAGGGTATGGAACGTAATAC
>DDOU01000102.1:5735-6295 GCA_002341825.1 Candidatus Igneacidithiobacillus taiwanensis
GTTGAGGATGAGGTGCGGCAGGAGGTCGTCGGAACCTACCGTCTTTTTTTGCCCGAGCAGGTTTCTAAGGTTGGGCGTTATTATTCGCAAACAGAGTTCGACCTCTCGCGTCCCCTCGCTCTCAACTCGCGGGTAATGGAGCTGGGTCGGTCTTGTGTGCATCCTGACTATCGTCAGGGTGCAGTGATCGTTCTGCTCTGGTCGGGGCTGGCAGAAGCCATGAGTATGTGGGAAATCGACCACCTCATGGGCTGTGCCAGCGTGCACAGCACGGATGGTCCCGCCTTGGGAGCGTTGTACCGGTCGCTAGAGGCAAACATGGTGGCGCCCGAGCAACGGGTCTTTCCGTTGCGCCCCGTTCCCGGTTTTGACGCCAACGCCCAAGCCACTCCGGTGGAATTGCCGGGGTTGCTCAAAGGATATCTGCGGGCTGGCGTGCGTATTGGCGGTGAGCCCTGCTGGGATCCGCAATTTCATTGTGCGGACTTTTTTGTTTGGTGTGATTCGCGTTTGATCACCTCTCGATATCAGCAGCGGTTTCTGGAACCCGTGGCGCACGG
>DDOU01000102.1:6345-6679 GCA_002341825.1 Candidatus Igneacidithiobacillus taiwanensis
ACATCCTGCGTCGTAGCCGTCCACGTTCCGTGCGCCGAGTGTGGCGCGTGCCGGCTTTGGCGCTACACTTGCTGATCGCGTTTCCATTGAGCTGGTGGTATTACGGTCGCGGGAGAGGTGTCAATCCACGCGCGCTGAGGGTATTTCGTTGGTGGTGTGGGCTTGCTTTGCGCATTCTGGGTATTCGTCTGCGCGTTGCTGGCGGTATTCCGAAGAATACAGCAGTGATGATTGCCGGTAACCATGTTTCCTACCTAGACATCCTCGCCTTGGCTGCACTGTATCCGGGGCAATTCGTCGCCAAAAAGGAAATGCAGGAGTGGCCACTCTTTGG
>DDOU01000102.1:6758-7381 GCA_002341825.1 Candidatus Igneacidithiobacillus taiwanensis
CTCAAAGATGCCGCCGAGGTTCTCCGTGCAGGTCGCATCCTCGTGATTTTTCCGGAAGGAACGACCAGCGATGGCAATAGTGTTGGGGAATTCTTCGCTGCCCCCTTCGAGACCGCCGTAGCAGCAGCTAGTCCAGTAGTTCCCGTAACTCTTCGATATGAGGACATCCTTCGCCCCGGCCACGCCGACCGCAGTTGTCCCTTCGTTGGCGAGGATACCCTGGCCGGCCATCTTTGGCGTCTGACTGCTTCCGCACCGCTAACGCTTCGCGTGGAATTCGGTCCACCGCTGGCACCTTCGCTCGGCAGGCGAGAATTGGCGCGCCAGAGTCACCGCACCATCGTCGAGACACTACGCCGAATGGAGGAGGGTGCGCCGGTCACCTACCTCGATCCTACCCGACATCGTCTGCGCGACGCTTGGGAAGCTTGGCGTCATCGCAGCCAAAGTCGCTGAACGCAGCCTTTTACACCTAGTATTCACCGTACTCGTTATGACTATTTTTCCAGGCGTGTACGGTTTCTACCAGAATTTCGACGTTGCTGATGGGCGTTTGCGGAGTGATACCATGGCCCAAATTGAAAATATGGCCTGGGCGGCTCCCATTGGCGGTGAGGATCCGC
>DDOU01000105.1 GCA_002341825.1 Candidatus Igneacidithiobacillus taiwanensis
AGTTCGGAAGCGCACGACAGTCGGTGTCGCGTTCATACTATCGGGACCACCGCACTTTGCGAAACGGCCGATCGCTGCGGTCATTCGGCGGCCAGCATTCGACACCATGGCGCAGCGCCATAGCGAATGCGGTTGCGTGCAAGCCTTATTTCGTTCGCGTTTGGGTACTTTGCGCGTGCGCAAAATCCTCGAGTATCGCGGCGACTACATTAGAAGATAGGCTTTGATTGGGGTTTTTGCAGGTATGCCTTTCGGTTTGCCCCTGCCGCGTAATTTCGTACAGGGAAGCTCCCCGTTCTGGATCGATAAGGGTTATTTGGGTGTCTTTGCTGCCTACGATGAGGCTTGCGGCACCGTTGGGATAACGTTGGAAATCGATTTTTGCATCCGCCTGATTACTGTAAAATAGTTGCTGTTTTTTGCCATGCTGTATGACTTTCCGTATATCGAGCTGCGATTTTCCATCCGCTTGCCGAGTCAAACAAAGTAGAACGCGTTGCGCGCGTAAATCGCATGTCCATAGCGCCAATGCGTTGGCACCACATGGTTGACCCTGGGGTAGCTCGCTATCAATCAATTGGCTGAGGGAGTTTTGCACATCTTGCAAATAGTCTTCGAGAAAGTTACTGCGCTGTAACGTGAGCTGCGCCAGGATGCTTTCTTGCTGTTCGGGGGCAACTTGTGCGGCAAAAGCTTTCCAGGCATCACGATAGGTAAGCCAAAGACGCTGCGATTTTTGTACGTTGGAGAAGTCCGCATCGCTGCAATAACCCATTTCTGACGAGCGATAGATCTCCGCGGGCAAATTGGATAGACGCTCATGAATGTTTTTATAGACGTTGTTTAGTTTTTGATCGGCTTTGCTGAAGCTTGTGTGTGAGCGCAAGGAGCCAGCAGAAACTTGCTCGAGAAGATCGATGAATTGTTGCCAGTAGGTATACTCAGCTTGCCGATAAAAATAGCCGTTGCTGGATACACTGTGTCCATCATAACAATAGAGCACCCCATCGTCGGCGAGCTTCGTAATGGTCTGGCGCAGCAAAGAAAACGGCTTTTTTGCTCGCACCGGAAGCCCTTTGCCATAGCTTGCCAAATATTTTTTCACCGCGGCGGATTCCTCTGGGTCAGCACAGTCACTGAGGTAGTCCCGGCCTTCAAAAGGGCCCTGCGAAAAGCAGGTGGTGCTGAGCACGGGTTTTGGCAGCGGGGCTGCTGTACTCGCCGGTCCGATAAGGGAGGCGATTATCATCGCAGCCACAACGCTACCAAGGAATCTCGGCCAAAATTGCATCGACGGATATCCCGTCAGCCGGGTAGGATGCTACCTCTGTGCTTGGCTAGCACAAAAATCGTTGACCTGCTGTTTGTCGCTTTGCATGGTCGAATCCTGCGCTGCTTGCAGACAGTTTTGCGTACCCTCGCGGCAGGTCAATGCCCAGGTGGCTGTATTCCGAAAGAAATTGGCGGCGGCAGCGCTGGGTGCCGCATAGGAATGGCCTGCAAACAGGCGCCCGAGGGCGGCATAGTATTCGCCCTTGGCGCTGGCCCAGTGCGAGACTGCGTCCCAGCAGGCCGACTGATCGCTGCTCGATCCCTGCACGCAACCTACCGCATCGCGACGCACGATTTGCAAGGCATCCTGCCAGTCGGGACAGAAACGAGCCTCGGCGGCATGGCGCTGGGCTGCGGCGGCAGCCAGACGTTCTTGCGCCAGTTCGGCGGTTTGTTCCGCTGCTTGCGAGCGCGCAGCAGCAACGGCGGCACTATTCGGCGACGACGGTGCGGGCATCTGGGCACAGGCACCCAGCAGTAACGGCAATGACAGCAAGGCAAAAGAGCGTTTGCGCATGGTATTCCCCTCTCGTTTTGTCGGGGAACTTATACCACAAAGTTAGGAAGTTACGGCAGTGGGGATAGGCTTGCGGCGCGACGTCGCCCCGCTCGCTCCTTGAGTCCTTCAAAAAACACGTAAAAAGCCGGGGTGATGAACAGGGTGAGAAATTGCGAAACGACAATGCCGCCAGCCACCGCCACCCCCAGCGGCACCCGCGACTCCGCCCCGGCACCAAAACCAATAGCAATGGGCAGAATGCCGAGGATGGCTGCCAGATTGGTCATCATGATCGGCCGGAAGCGGGTAACGCAGGCATCGACAATGGCATCGACGGCCGAGGCCCCCGCGCGCCGGCGGTGGATGGCGAAATCGACCATGATGATGCCGTTTTTCTTCACCAGTCCTACCAACATGATGATGCCGACGAAGCTGAAGAGATCGAGCTCCTGGCCAAAGATCCACAGCGCCAGCAGGGCACCAAAGCCCGCCAGGGGCAGGGCCGTAAGGATGGTCAGGGGGTGGATGAAATCCTCATACAGAATCGCGAGGATGGCATAAATCAACGCGACGGTTGCCAGAAGCAGAAATGGCAGGGTCGAATTCGACTGCTGGAAGGCCGCCGCGGTACCTCCAAAGGCCCCCTGTACATCGGCGGGGAGTACTTGCGCGGCGATACGTTGCACCTGCTGCGTCGCCGTTCCCATCGACACCCCCGGCGCCAGGTTAAAGGAGACGGTGACGCTGGGAATGCCATTGTAGTGCTCGATGCTCAAGGGGCCGACACCATATTGCATCTCCGCGACGGCGGAGAGGGGCACCAGACCGCCAGTGCCCGGCAGGGTAATGGCGGAGAGGGCACCGATGTTTTCCTGAAACT
>DDOU01000036.1:0-941 GCA_002341825.1 Candidatus Igneacidithiobacillus taiwanensis
GCGCCCACGGGTAGCTATCAAATTCACGAAGAAAATCTCGCCATTCTCATCAAAGTCGAGACCCATAACCATCCTACCGCCATTTCGCCTTTTCCGGGTGCGGCAACCGGGAGCGGCGGCGAGATTCGCGACGAAGCTGCCACCGGCCGGGGCGGCAAGGCAAAGATGGGCCTCTGCGGTTTCTCGGTCTCGCACTTGCGTATTCCCGGGTATGAACAGGCCTGGGAAAAGGATTTCTACGGGCGTTCTCCGCGAATCCGCTCAGCGTTGGAAATCATGCTCGAGGGGCCCATCGGTGCTGCTGCCTTCAATAATGAGTTTGGCCGTGCCAGTGTGGCTGGCTATTTTCGCGTCTTTGAGGGCGAGGCCGGCGGCCGCCACTGGGGCTATCACAAACCAATCATGCTGGCCGGCGGGGTAGGGCAGATTCGCCCGGAGCTGATCCACAAACGTCCTTTGCCCGTTGGCGCCAAGGTGCTGGTTTTGGGCGGGCCGGCAATGCTCATTGGCCTCGGCGGCGGTGCAGCTTCGAGTGTAGCCAGCGGTTCAGGCGAGGAAGGCCTCGATTTTGCCTCGGTGCAGCGGGGCAACCCCGAAATGCAGCGGCGAGCCCAGGAAGTGATCGAGCGCTGCAACGCCATGGGCGCGGATTCTCCCATCCTTGCGATCCATGACGTGGGAGCCGGCGGCCTCGCCAATGCGGTACCGGAACTGCTCCACGATGGCGGCCGCGGCGGTAGCCTGCAACTACGCGCCATTCCCAACGAAGATCCGGCCATGTCGCCCATGGAAATCTGGTGCAACGAGGCGCAAGAGCGCTATGTGCTTGCCGTATTGCCAGAGCGGCTCGACGAATTTCTTGCGCTCTGTGCGCGCGAACGTTGTCCGGTGGCGGTTTTGGGTGAAGCAGAAGAGGGGCAGCGCCTCCATTTGCAGGATAC
>DDOU01000036.1:999-9973 GCA_002341825.1 Candidatus Igneacidithiobacillus taiwanensis
GTGCCCACGGCTGCCCTCGTCACCGCAGGAGTGGACCTTCGCGAAGCGGCCTATGCGGTGTTACGCCATCCGACGGTAGCGAGCAAGGAGTTTCTGATTACCATTGGCGATCGCAGCGTTGGCGGGCTTATCGCTCGCGATCAGATGGTCGGCCCTTGGCAGGTGCCGGTGGCCGACTGCGCGGTGGCTGCGGGTGACTTCTGGCATTTGCATGGCGAGGCCATGGCCATGGGCGAACGCGGGCCGGTCGCGGTCCTCGATGCCCCGGCAAGCGGCCGCTTGGCCTTGGCCGAAGCCCTCACCAATCTCTTTGCTGCCGATGTCCAAGCCCTCGGCCACATCAAGCTTTCGGCCAACTGGATGGCGGCAGTAAACGTTCCTGGTGAAGATGCGCGTCTCTACCAAACCGTGCGCACCATTGCCGAAGAGCTCTGTCCCGCCCTCGAGCTCAGTATCCCGGTGGGCAAGGACTCCCTCTCCATGCAGAGCGTTTGGTCCGACAACGGCGTGCAGAAATCGGTAACCAGCCCCCTCAGTGTGGTAATTACCGCCGTAGCACCGGTGGCCGATGTTACCCAGACCTGGACTCCGCAGCTGCAGGCCGTCGACGATAGTCAGGTCTGGTTGCTGGATTTGGGACGTGGCCGCCTCGGCGCTTCCATCTTTGCCGAGGTCTTGGGGCAGATTGGTGCGGAGCCTGCTGACCTCGATGATCCCAAGCTCTTGCGCGCCACCTTCGACTGGCTGCGCCGCTTGCGTGAGCAAGGTATCGTCTTGGCCTACCACGATCGCTCCGATGGCGGCCTGTGGGCCAGTCTCTGCGAGATGTCCTTTGCGGGCCGCCGTGGTCTTCGCATCAGCATCCCCGAGCATGCGGATTCCTTCGCCTTTCTTTTTGCGGAGGAACCCGGGGTTTTGCTGCAGGTTCGTGCCAGCCACGCTGCCTTGTTGCGGGAATTGGCCGCTTCGTTTGGCCTGCAAGATCACTTACATTGTCTAGGCGAGGTGCAGGTGGACTGGCGCCTGCGTGTCGAGCAGGGAGATGTCTGCCTGCTCGATGAGGCGGCGAGCGAACTCTTGCGTGCCTGGGCCGAAACTAGTTATCGCATGCAAGCCTTGCGAGACGATCCCGCCGCAGCGGAAGAGGCCTACGCCCAGGTAGCGGCGAGTTCTCCGAGCCTTTATAGCAACTGGCAGGAGGGGTCGCGCGCCGCCTTTCCTAGTCCTGCTCTGGGGCAGGCTCGGCCACGGGTGGCCATTTTGCGCGAGGAAGGCGTCAACGGCCAGATCGAAATGGCCGCTGCCTTTGTGCGCTGTGGTTTCGATGCCGTCGACGTACACATGAGCGATCTCCTTTGTGGGCGCGATGACATTCGCAATTATCCCGTATTTGCTGCCTGTGGCGGCTTTTCCTACGGTGATGTGCTCGGGGCCGGGGCCGGCTGGGCAAAGTCGATTCTGTACCACCCACAATTGCGGGATCAATTTGCCGACTATTTTGCCGACTCCAACCGCCTCGCCCTTGGTGTGTGCAATGGTTGCCAGATGCTGGCAGAACTACGCGAGCTGATTCCTGGCGCGGCAGGATGGCCGCGTTTCCGCCGCAATCGCTCGGAGCAATTCGAGGCACGTTTGGCTATGGTCGAAGTGCTGCCCTCACCCTCTTTGCTCTTTGCCGGGCTGGAGGGGCTGCGTGCCCCAATCGTCATTGCTCACGGCGAGGGCAGGGCAGAGTTTTCCGGGCAGGCGGCGAACGAAACCCCGGTGGTGCTCCGCTACATCGACGCCGCAGGTGAGGTGGCACAACGCTATCCCGCCAACCCCAACGGCTCACCGGCAGGCATTACCGGGCTCTGCTCGGAGGATGGTCGCATCAGTATCCTGATGCCGCATCCAGAGCGAGTGGTGCGTAGCGCGCAAATGAGCTGGCATCCTGCCGACTGGGGCGCGGACAGCCCTTGGTTGGAGATCTTCCGCAACGCCTATCGCGGCGTATCCTAACGGATTCGCCGCGCAAAACGCTTTAGAACAGATTCTTGATCGTATCGATCAGTTTTTCACCCGTGCCGCTTTCCGTGCTTGCCGTTGACGAAGTCACACTCGCCACCGGTGGGTAGCCAGTCAGGTAATCACTCACTCCGGGCGGAGCGCTGGCGCTCTCTGCAGGGCCCGTTACCGATGCCGGGCGCGGGAAAGGTAGGCTCGGTGTCTTGGCCAAGGCGGTCTTCATGTAGTGGATCCAAATGGGCAATGCCTCCCGCGCGCCTGCGGCCCAGCGCCCCATGCTGCGGTTATCGTCGTAGCCGACCCAGACACTGGTGGTGATTCGAGGACTAAAGCCATTGAACCAAGCGTTGTTTTCATTGTTGGTGGTGCCGGTTTTACCGGCGATGTCGCTTCTCCCTAGGCTTTGTGCCGCAATACCGGTACCAATCTTGATCACCTGCTGCATCATCTCGGTCATGAGATAGGCCACCCCTGGGGGCACGCTCGTACTCGTTGGTGGCGGTTCATAGCCCAGCGGACAGTCGAGTAGGGAGACCTGAGTGCCGTTGCTTTCCACGATCTTGCGAATCAGATAGGGCTTGACCAAAAAGCCGCCATTGGAGAAGACCGCATAGCCGCGCGCCATTTGTAGTGGGGAGAAATCCCCGGAACCCAAGACCATAGAAGGTACTTGCGGGATTTGCTTGGCTGGGAAGCCGAAGCGTTGCACGTACTGGCTAGCATAAGGAATCCCGATATCCATGAGGATTCGTACGCTGGGCACGTTGTGGGAATAGGCAAGATTCGCCCAGACTGGGATGGGGGTATTGGAAAACTGATTGCTATAGTTGGTGGGCGTATAGACTTGACCCGAGGGTAAGGTGATGGATAACGGTGTGTCCGGAATCAAGGTTTGTGGCGTCATATACGTGCTGCTACCCGAAGCAAGCAGGGCTGGTGCGTCCATGGCAGCCGCGTAAACGAAGGGCTTGAAGCCCGATCCCGGCTGCCGATAGGCAAATACCGCGCGGTTGAAGTGACTGAGCTCGTAACTGAAGCCGCCGCTGATGGCGAGAATTGCGCCGGTGTGGCTGTCGAGGCTGACGATTGCCCCCTGCACCTTGGGAATTTGGGTCAGCTGCCATCCGCCAGCACCCGAAGACCAGACGTTTGCTCCCCATTCCTGACCCTTACCGACGGTTACCGCACTCACGTAGGGGCGCAACCAGACTAGGTCACCGGGGTGCAGCACGGCATCGACGCTGCGCGGCTTCGGTCCACCCACTCGAGCGCGGGCCCAAGAAACGTCTTTCAGGGTAAGGGTTACGGTTCGTTTACCTTCGAGAGAGAGTTCGGCGCTTTTGGCGGAGCTCGAAATCACGACCGCCCAGCGCAGATTGGCGGGATCGTGGGGAGGTAGCTCGCTGGGTCGTTTACCAGCCAAAGCTGCCTGTAGAGCGCTACCGTGCAAGCGAGCGATGGGACCGCGATAGCTTTTGGGGTCGAGGCTGGTCAGGCCCATATCATAGTTTTCGAGCCCGACCTCGAGGGCCTCATTGGCCGCGCGCTGGTCCTCGGGGTCGATACTGGTATACACCTTGAGACCAGAGCGATAGGTAAAATCGGTGCCGAATTGTTGGCTCAGCCAGTTGGCAATCCAGTCTGTGGCATAGGGGGCAACGTTACTTGCCGCCTCGTGGTAGCGCGACAAGACTTGTTTGGTCTTGGCCGCGGCCATTTCGCTCTCGGTGATGTAGCCGCGCTCATACATCCGGCGCAGCACGTAGTCGCGGCGCTTGATGGCCAATTGCGGGTTGACCACTGGATTGAGATACGACGGTGCCGGGGGAAGGCCGGCGATGGTTGCCATCTCGCCCAGACTGAGCTGGTCGACGCGCTTGCCAAAGTAGGTTTCCGCTGCTGCTTCGACGCCATAGGCGCCCTGGCCGAGGTAGATCTTGTTGAGATAGAGCTCGAGAATCTGCGCGCGGCTGAAATGATCGGCCAGCTTATAGGCAAGAAGGATCTCGGCGACCTTACGGGTAATGGTTTTCTGCGGCGTCAGGTAAAAATTGCGCGCCACCTGCTCCGGAATGGTACTTGCCCCCTGCACCGGCGCCATGTGGATGAGGTCGACCACGAATGCGCGCAGAATGCCGGGTAGGCTTACCGGATAATAGAGCGGATTATGGCTATAGAAATGCGAGTTTTCGGCAGCAATGAAGGCTTCCTGTAGCTTGAGGGGAATCTGCTGGAGGGGCAGCGCATACCGCATTTGTGGTCCCACTACCTGCAAGAGGCTGCCGTTGGCGGCATAGATACGCAACGGCTCGTCTGGATGCCATTCTTTCAGCTCGTGCACCGGGGGCAATGTGGCCCAGATCCGATAGGTAAAAATGGCGGCGCCAATGAACAGATTAGCGATGAGGAGCGCAATGATGATGAGGATCCAACGTCCATAATGCCTGCGGGGTGCCGTTTTCTGCGCTCCCGAGCTTGTCTTTCCTTTGCCCATGTACCTTCCCTAAAGCGACCTATAATCAAGCCCCGTCGATTGCGACAGGGCCCTTTGCCGCCTATGATACCACGATGATTTTTTCGAGTCGCTTCGCCCCCAGCCCCACCGGCTACCTGCACCTGGGCAATGCCCGTACTGCACTCTTTGCCTTCCTTGCGGCACGACAGAGTGGTGGGCGCTTTGTGCTACGGTTGGAGGATACCGACCAGGCGCGTTCCCCCGAGGAGCTGGCCGCAGCCCTGCTCGACGACCTGCGCTGGTTGGGGCTCGACTGGGATGAAGGCCCTGAGCGCGGTGGTCCGTACGGCCCCTATGCCCAAATGGAGCGCCTACCCATTTATGCCGAGTACTATCAGCGCTTGCTCGATAGTGGGGCTGCCTACCCGTGTTTTTGCAGTAGCGAAGAATTGCAAGCAGAGCGCGAGGCGCAGCGGCAGGCGGGCAAGGCACCGCGCTATTCCGGACGCTGCCGTGCCTTGCCAGCGCAACAGGCGCAAGAGCGTTTGGCTGCTGGAGAGGCCGCCAGCTTACGCTTTGCAGTAGCGCAGCAGGGTGTTTTGCGTGTGGATGATCTGGTTTGGGGTGAGCGCAGTTATGCCTTGGCGGATTTGGGGGATTTCATCATCCGGCGCAGCGATGGCTCACCTGCGTTCTTCTTTGCCAATGCCCTCGACGATGCGCTGATGGCAATCAATTTGGTCATTCGCGGGGAAGATCACTTGACGAACACGCCGCGGCAGATCCTGATTCTGCAGGCTCTTGGCTTGCCGGTGCCGAAATATGCACATCTTCCGTTGCTGCAGGGGAGTGACGGACAGCCCCTGTCCAAGCGCAATGGCGCAGCGAGTCTGCGCGATCTGCGCGCGCAAGGTTTTTTGCCAGCTGCCCTGCGCAATTACCTCGGGCAGTTGGGGCATCACTATCCCGACTCGCAGTGGCGTGATGACGAGCGGTTGGTCGCTGAGTTTTCCCTGTCGCAGATTGGCCGTGCTCCGGCGCATTACGACCCGACGCAACTCTTGTTTTGGCAAGAACAAGCGGTGCAGCACAGCGACATCGCCACTCTCGTTGCCTGGTTGCGCGACCTGCTGGCGGAATGGGTGCCCGCAGAAGCGTTGAGCAATTTCGTAGCCGCGGTGCGCAACAACATTCGCTTACCCGCCGATGCCGTAGACTGGGCCAAACGCTGTTTTGCACCTTTGCCTCTACCGGACGATGTACGCGCAGAATTATCGGCGATTCCTGCCACCTTTTGGGAGGCGGCGCGCAGTAGCTACGAGGAGGAACCCCAGGATTTCCGTGCTTGGAGCAAGCGTCTGGGCGAACGCAGCGGGCTGAAGGGGCGGGCATTGTTTCATCCCTTGCGCTTGGCGCTCACCGGGCAGGCCCAGGGGCCGGAACTCGCGCAACTCCTGCCTCTGATTCCGCGTGCAGAAGTTCTCCGCCGTCTGACGCCGATCTCCTCCTGAGGAAACTATGTCCAGCCAGCTACCGCCGTTGTACCTACACGATAGTATGCAGGGTCGTAAGGTCCCCTTCGTTCCGCAGCATGCGGGGCAAGTAGGAATTTATGTTTGCGGCATGACGGTCTACGACTACTGCCACCTCGGTCACGCCCGCGCCATGGTCACCTTCGATACCTGGGTGCGCATTCTGCGTCATTGGAAGTTGCAGGTGCGCTATGTGCGCAACATCACCGATATCGACGACAAAATCATCCAACGTGCGGCGCAGAACAGCGAGGATATCACGGCTCTTACCGAGCGCTTCATTGCTGCCATGCATGCGGATGAGCAGGCCTTGGGTTGCCAACCTCCTGATCTGGAGCCACGCGCCACAGGGCATATTGCAGGCATGCAGCACCTCATCGAGCAGCTCATTGCAAAAGACCATGCCTACGTGGCCAACAATGGTGATGTGTATTATGCCGTGCGCAGCTTTCCCGAGTACGGCAAGCTTTCCGGGCGCAGCCTCGACGAGCTACAGGTGGGAGCGCGCATCGAGGCCGGCGAGGAGAAGCGCGATCCCCTCGACTTTGCCCTTTGGAAAGCGGCAAAGCCGGGAGAGCCAGCTTGGCCATCGCCCTGGGGACCAGGACGTCCGGGTTGGCATATCGAGTGCTCGGCCATGTCCACCGAAGCCTTGGGCTGCAGTTTTGATATTCATGGGGGCGGTCTCGATCTGCAGTTTCCCCATCATGAAAATGAAATTGCCCAGGCACAAGGAGTGGGCTGTGCCTACGCTCGCTATTGGTTGCACAATGGTCATATTCGCGTTGGCAGTGAAAAAATGGCCAAATCTCTCGGTAACTTCGTAACCGTGCGCGATTTGCTACCGATTTTTGGCGGCGAGGCTTTGCGTTTTTTCATTCTCAGTAGCCACTACCGCAGCCCCTTGCAGTACACCGACGACGCCCTCAGCGCGGCGCAGAGTGCCCTGTCGCGCCTCTACACCGCGCTGCGCGGCGTGCCCAAGCACGAACTCGTCGACGGCTTGGGTAGCGATTGGGAAACACGTTTTCTACAAGCGCTGGCAGACGATGCGAATACCCCAGAGGCGATTGCGGCACTCTTCGATTTGGCGCGAGAAATCAATCGCCTGCGAGAACAAGGCAGTGAACTGGCGCCCCCCCTGGCGGCCTTGCTTTGCAAGCTTGGCGGCATCCTCGGGCTCTTGCAACAAGATCCGGAGCAATTTTTCCAGGGCGATAACAGCGATGTGGCTTGGATTGAAGAGCGTCTGGCGGCGCGCCAAGCAGCGCGCGCTGCACGCGATTTTGCTCGCGCTGACGCCATTCGCGCCGAGCTCGACGCCGCTGGTATCGTTATCGAGGACGGTACCGGCGGCAGCAGCTGGCGGCGGCGCTGATGAAATTGCTCTTGGTTTGTTTGGGAAATATTTGTCGGTCTCCGATGGCGGAGGGTATTTTTCGACAACTTACGGCACAACGGGGGCTGGCGTGGGAAATCGACTCTGCCGGAACCGCAGATTATCACGTGGGCGAGCCTCCTGATCGTCGTGCCCAGCGCGCCAGCGCCGAACTTGGTATCGCCATTGGCGATCTGCGGGCACGGCAAGTCAACGAGGCAGATTTTTCCCATTTCGATTGGATCTTGGCCATGGATGGCGATAATCTGCACCGGCTTCGGGCACTCGCCGGGAGCGACTGCAAGGCTCGGCTGGGCCTCTTACGCGATCCCTTTCTCCAGCATCCCACAGCTCTCGAGGTTGCCGATCCCTACTGGGGAAACCTGGATGATTTTCTTGCCTGCGCAGAACAAATCCGCCAGGCCGCCGAGGCCTTTTTGCAACGCATCGATAAGAAGGAAAGCTAGTAAAAAGGCGGCATCCCTGCCGCCCTCGTCTAGCCTCCCTCGAGCAAATCTCCCTGTCCTTTGGACACAAAGTCCGCTGGTTCTTCGTTTGCCGACACAAGTTCTGGAACTGTGCTACCTGCAAGCTGAGACACATCGGCTACCCCAAGATCGGGCGCCGACGCTGCCATTTCGACAGATGTTTCAGACTCTACCGAGGATGGCGAGTCGAGCGCAGGCTCGACTATAGCCTCGGTTGATGCAGCTTGTGCGGGTGTTTCGGCGTTGCTCTTGGTAGCGACAAGGGCACTGGCGGGAACCATCATACGATGCCAGTCATCGGCCGCGGGCACGGCACCGGGATAGCGCAACTCTTCATCGACCATGCCGCCCTCTACTGCTGGCGGGATCGTATCCGCCATTTCCTCGGGCTCGGCATCCTCGTCGCTGCCTCTTGCGTCGAGAGCGGTCGACGCTTCACCACTGTGCTGCCGGCGGGCACGGGCCCGCCGACCACCACGACGACGACGGCGCCCACCACGCTCCGCCTCGTTGTCTGTGCCCGACTCGGCATTGTTGGCGGTTGCTTCTGGTTCACCAAGCCCCGTTAGGGCAGCAAAGGTCTGGGCATCCATGGGCACGTAGCGAGACACCAAGGCGCGNNGCGCGCCAAAATCCCTTCCTCTTGCTGCACCACTGGGGCAGCAGCCTTACCGCTTTTCACCACCCGTGGTGGCGGCAGCTGCTCTGGCGGCGGCGGGGCGGTAAGGGGGGTAATGGCTGCGGTGTTGTTACTCGCTGCCTTGCTTGGACGCTGCGGCACGGCCGTGGGTTTGGCTTCGGGCGGCCGCACCTCGCTCGCGCCCTCGCCCTTGATGCGCTGTATGTCGTAATGGGGGGTGAGGAGGGCGGGATTAGGGATGATGTTGATACGGACGCCACTGCGTGCCTCGAGCTCTAGTATTGCTTGGCGTTTTTCGTTGAGCAGATAGACCGCCACATCGATGGGCACTTGACATTCGACCTCGCTGCAGTGCCGCTTCAAGGCCTCTTCATGGAGGAGACGGAGCACATGCAAAGCGGTACCCTCGCAACCGCGAATCTGCCCCGTGCCGCTACAGCGCGGGCAGGGCTCATACGTAGCCTCGTCAAGGCT
>DDOU01000036.1:10062-11245 GCA_002341825.1 Candidatus Igneacidithiobacillus taiwanensis
CGGGTTTCGACCTCGCGCTGGTGCTTAGGCGATTCCATGTCGATGAAATCGACGACGATCAGCCCGCCAATGTCGCGGAGTCGGATTTGCCGCGCAATTTCTTCAGCAGCCTCGAGATTCGTCTGGAAGGCCGTTTCGGCAATATCCTGCCCTTTGGTGGACTTGCCCGAGTTGATATCGATGGCAACCAGTGCTTCGGTGTGATCGATGACGATGGCACCACCCGACTCGAGGCGAACCTCGCGACTGAAGGCTGATTCGATCTGCTGTTCGATTTGGTAGCGGCTGAAGAGGGGAATGTCATTTTCGTATTTCTTCAACCTCGGCAGCATGTGCGGCATCATAGCGCTCATGAACTGTTGCGCCGCCTCGAAGGCCGAGGGCTCGTCGATCAAGATTTCGCCGATATCCTCGGAAAAATGATCGCGCAGGGCACGAACGACGACGTTGCCCTCTTGGTAAATCAAGAAGGGAGCCGGTCGTTCCGCAGCGGCGGCAACTATGGCTTCCCAAATCTGCTTGAGATATTCGAGATCTCGCTGCAGTGCTTCAAAATCCTGCCCGATGCCGGCGGTGCGGGCAATCACGCCCATGTCTGGCGGGATATCCAGCATTTGTAGATGTTGACGAATCTGCGCGCGATCATCACCCTCGATACGCCGCGAGACCCCACCGGCGCGCGGATTGTTGGGCATGAGTACCAAGTAGCGCCCGGCCAGGCTCACAAAGGTGGTTAGCGCTGCGCCCTTGCTCGAGCGTTCTTCCTTGTCGACCTGGACGATGACTTCCTGCCCTTCGCGCACCAATTCTTGAATGCGCTTGCGCCCGGATTCCTGCTGCTGGAAATATTCGCGGGAGATTTCCTTTAGGGGCAAAAACCCGTGACGCTCGGCACCATAATCGACAAAGGCGGCTTCGAGACTGGGCTCGATGCGGGTGATTCGACCCTTGTATACGTTGCTTTTTTTCTGTTCGCGAAAGGCGTGTTCGAGGTGCAGGTCGAGAAGCTTTTGGCCATCCACAAGGGCCACCCGCAGCTCTTCGGCGTGGGTGGCGTTGATCAACATTCTTTTCATCACTCGTTTCTCCGGCGCTCAAACCCATAACGGGGAGCGCTACGTATTCTGTGAACTGGGCAGCATAACCGGTCGCAACCGGTGCAAATACCGTGGCATTCGGCCGG
>DDOU01000036.1:11251-13420 GCA_002341825.1 Candidatus Igneacidithiobacillus taiwanensis
TAGATCGCAATATATGACAGAAACGAATAGAATCGCAATGCGCAAGACGGGAGTGGGAGCATGGTAGAGACCGGGGTTCGTTACCTGGAGATCGGTGAGGCAGAAGCAGGTCAACGGCTCGACAATTTTCTGTTGCGGGTGATGAAAGGGGTGCCGCGCTCCCACATCTACAAAATTTTGCGCAGCGGCGAGGTGCGGGTGAACAAGGGGCGCGCCAAGGCGCAGTATCATCTTTTGCAGGGCGATCAGGTGCGCGTGCCGCCGCTGCGGGTAGCGGATACACCGCCCACGCCCAAGGTTCCTTCGCGCCTTGGCGACGATCTCAACACCCGCATTCTCTACGAAGACGATCGCGTTCTGGTACTCGACAAGCCCAGCGGCCTGGCGGTACATGGCGGGTCAGGGATTGCTTGGGGGGTCGTCGAAGCGTTGCGCGCGTTGCGCCCAGAGCTGCGCGAGTTGGAACTCGTGCACCGTCTCGATCGCGAAACCTCCGGCTGTTTGCTTTTGAGCAAGCGGCGTTCGGGCTTGCGGCAGTTGCATGCCAGTCTGCGCGAGGGAGAATTCCAGAAGGTTTATCTCGGACTCACCCAGGGATGCTGGACCGCCAACGAACAGCGGGTGGACTTGGCCCTGCGCAAGAATGTTCTGCGCTCCGGGGAGCGGATCGTGCGCGTCGATACCGAGGCGGGCAAGGAAGCGCGTACTCACTTTACTGTACAGCAGCGCTTTGCCGACAGCACCCTTGTCGAAGCGGTGCTCGATACCGGCCGCACCCATCAGATTCGCGTGCACTTGCAGGCTATTGGTCATTCCCTTCTCGGTGACGAGCGCTATGGCGACGAGCAAGCGAACCGGCTGGCTCGGGAGCGCGGCCTGCGCCGCCTTTTTTTGCACGCTAGCCGTCTGACCTTNNNNATTCGCGTAGAGGCCCCCCTGCCGCCGGAGCTGGAGGGCTATCTCCAAAATCTGGCATCGGCCTAAAGCAAGTCGCCAGCGCCCCATCGGCTTGCTTCGGAAGGATGCCCCGGTCTAGGATCGTCGTATGGATTCGACTACAACGCCACGGAGAGTACCGCGAGCTGGGCAAGGGCGCTGGGGGGCAATGGCTTTGGGGTTCCTCTCGCTATTGATCATTGCCGGCTTGCTCGCGCCATTTTCCGAGATGTTTTTGGCAATGAACTGGCAACGCCTGCATTTTGCACCGGGAGATGTACACGCTATTCGGGTCTCTTTATCGTATAGCGCCATTTCTTTGAGTATTTGTATCCTCCTCGGCACCCCGCTCGCTTGGTGGATGACCCGGCGTCAGTCGCGTTGGACGCCTGTACTCGATGGTCTCCTCCTCGTGCCTTTGCTCACCCCACCTCTGGCCCTCGGTATCCTCCTGGCCACTTTTTTTGGACCGTACGCCGCCGTGGGTACCCTGCTTTCGCGCTGGGGCTTGGTGTTGGTCAATACGGCACCCGCCTTTGTGGTCGCCCAGGTCTATGCCGCCATGCCCTATTACATACTCTCCGCCCGTGCTGCCTTTGGCGCCGTACCCAAGGAGCTCGAAGAAATCAGCCGCACCCTTGGCAAAACGCCCTGGCAAAGCTTTTGGCTGGTGACGATGCCTCTTGCCCGTCTGGGTCTGGCCGGTGCGGTTGCTCTTGCTTGGGTACGCGCCATGGGCGAATTTGGTGTCGTGCTCATCGTCGCCTACTTTCCTATGGGTATACCCGTGCAGCTCTATCAAAATCTACAGGATATCGGGCTGGACGCGGTTTACCCTTTACTTTGGGTGTTTTTTCTGGTCGCCATACCGCTGCCGCTCTGGGTGGGTCTGCGCTCGCGGCGGCAAAGCCGGGTGCTCTGAATGCTGCGTCTGCGCTGCCATCTGCAGCAGCCCATCCGCCTCGACATCGAGCTCGAGGTGGAGGGGCTGACCATCTTGCTTGGTCGTTCTGGGGCGGGAAAGAGCAGCTTCCTGCGCGCTGTACTCGGGCTTCTACCCGGGCAGGTAGAGCCTTGGGGCGATCTCCCCGTAGAGCAGCGTCCCTTGGGCTATCTTCCCCAGGGCTACGCCCTGTTTCCGCACTTGCGCGTCTGGCAAAACGTCGCCTTTCCCTTGCCAGGACCGCGGGCGCAGCGGCGGCGCGAGGCTCTGGAGCTCCTCGATCGGGTCGG
>DDOU01000036.1:13489-16935 GCA_002341825.1 Candidatus Igneacidithiobacillus taiwanensis
ATGGCACGTAAACCCAGGTTGCTCCTACTCGATGAGCCTACCTCTGCCCTCGATGTGCAGACCCGTGACGAGATCGTCAGTGCCCTGGTCGAGGAATCCCAGAGCTTCGAGGTACCGCTGCTGGTGGTATCCCACGACGTTGGCCTTTGCGCCCGCGCCGATCGCATGGCGATCCTCTTGGACGGCAAGCTGCAGGGTGTGGGAAAACCAGCCGCCGTCTTTCGCGAGCCGCCAAGTGTGCAGGTGGCCCAATTCCTTGGGGTAGAAAATTTCTTTGGCGGGCGTATCGAGAGTGTTGTGGGGGAGGGCGACTATTGGATTGTCGGGCCCTCTTGGCGTCTGCGCGCGCGCGGCCCGCGCGGGCTGGTTGCTGGTAACGCCGTGGAATTGGCGATTCGCTCGGAGCATGTGCGCGTTTCTGCTGAGGCGCCGGACGCTAACGAAAATGCTCTTGCCTGCACTTTTGCCGAATACCGCGAAGAAACCCTGTGGACGCGTTTTGTAACCGTCGCACCACTGCCCCTCGAAGGTCGTTTTCTCGGTATAGCTAAGACGCCATCGACTTACCGAAGTGTCATTCTGCCGCGCGAAAATCTCCTCCTCTGGCCTGCACAGTAAAAGATGTGATTATATTATTCCAGCACGATGCGATTTCATGGTCTACACTATAAATATTCGTGGTCAAACGAAGGAGTGTAATGAATGAAACCGCATGTTGTAGTCTTGGGAGGTAATTTCGCGGGCCTAGGTGCCGCCCAGAAAATTCGTCAGTTTTGTGGTGATGCGGCGCGTATCACCGTAATCGACCGCAAGGATTATCTGCTTTTTGTGCCGAATATTCCTGCCGAAGTCTTTGAAGGGCGCGACCCCAGCAAAACCTTGGCCATGGGATTGCGCAGCACGTTGGCAGAGGATGATATCGAATTCATCCAGGGAGAAGTAAAGGCGCTGGATGTAGACGCCAAGCGAGTCGACTTTGTACCCAACGAGCGTCCTGGAGCCGCGCCAGAATCGCTCACCTATGATTATGTCGTGGTTGCCGTCGGTAATCGCTTGGCCTTCGACAAAATCGAGGGTTTTGCCGAACATGGTCATACCTGTACCGACTTCTATTACGGCAACAAAATGCGCCGTTATCTGCATGAGGAATACAAAGGCGGCCCCATCGCCATCGGCTCGGCGCGCTTCCATCAAGGCGACGGCACCAAGGACATCAAGCTCTACGGCGGTCACGCCTTTCCGAGTGCGGAAGCTGCCTGTGAAGGCCCGCCAGTGGAGACCATGCTCGCTACCGCTACCTGGCTCAAGGAGCACGGTATGGGCGGTCCGGAAAAGGTTACGGTCTTTACCCCCGCTGCCTTGATTGCCGAAGATGCCGGCGAGCAAGTTGTCGGTAATCTACTCAAAATCGCTTCTGGAATGGGCTTCAACTACGTCAATAATGGCAAAGATATCACTCGCATCACGAAGGACGGGGTCGAACTCGCTAGTGGCCAAACCATCGAAGCAGAGATGAAAATCATCTTCCCGGACTGGGTGCCTCACGATTTCCTCAAAGGTCTGCCCATTTCCGATAGTGAAGGCTTCGTCATCACCGACACCACCATGCGTAACCCCAAGTATCCCAATGTCTTTGCGGCAGGGGATGCAGCGGCAATTACCGTTCCCAAACTTGGCGGCATCGGTCATGCCGAGGGCGAGATCGTGGCCAAACAAATTGCCAAGGATCTCGGGCGGATGAGCGCTGCCGAGGCAGACAAAGAGCTGGAGCCAGTGGTTTATTGCATCGGCGATATGGGAGGCAATCAGGCATTCTACATTCGTTCCAATAGCTGGTTCGGCGGCCCCGATCAGGTACTCAAGATGGGGCATGTGCCATTCTTGCTGAAGATGCAGTACAAGAATCTCTTCTTCAAAACCCGCGGTAAGATGCCGGAGTGGGGCTTGGATGCCTCTAAACTCCTTGCTGAAAAGGTTTTTGCCGCGTAGAGAGAAAAATCTCGGGGGGCGTGGCCCCCCGCCTTTTTCTTGCATGACAATAAAGGAGAGTAGTATGACCACAGAACAAACGGTTGCGCCTAATCTTAGCCCCGAACAATGGGCTGGGCTGGCGCGTTTGGGAGACCTCGTTAACGGCACAGAATCCTTTTTGGGCAGTCCCGCGAGTGCGGCGGCCATGGGTGTGGCCCTGCGGCTCGGTGACTGGAATGAGCGTTATCAGCTCGACGGCAGTATCGATGAGTTGTTGGCAACCCTGAGCGCCCTGCGGGAAGCGGGGATTCTACGCTGGGTGCGCGAGAATGCGGGCTTCTTGCGCGATAATGCAGCACTTTTGCAGAGTTTCGTGCCACAAATGTTGGCCGTACTGCAGGAAATTCCCTGGGCGGTTTTGCCCCAGGCGCTGCAACTGCTCGGCGAGCTACTGCCGCGGCTGCAAGCCGTCGCGGCCTTTGTGCAGGGTCCCGTTGGCAACGATCTGGTTGGGCAACTCAAAAAATTGGGTGATCTATGGGAAGAGACGCGGGCGGACGAGAGCATCGTCGCCGCCCTGCGCTTGCTGCGGCAGTTGCAGGAAGACGGTAACCTGGATCGCATTGCCGACCTGAGTCGACAAATTGGGCTCATGGCAGAGACCATCCCGGTCGAGTCGTTGCTCGGCCAACTCATCGAAGAACAGGAAAAGAGCCCTCTACTAAGCAGCATCGCTACCCTCTTGCACTCGAGTAAGGCCATGGCGCATGCCCTTGCCGATGCCGCCGAACATGAGGCAAAGGGTAAGGCCGGAGGAATTTCTGGCTTGTACCACATGCTGAAAGATCCCGATGTACAGCGCGGTATGCGCGTAATGGCAGCTTTACCGGTGTATCTGCAAAAGGCGGGCGTCTTGCCGGCGGAAAAATCGGCGGCGTGAGCGGCTTGCGGCTGAGGTAAATTGCCCCTGGGGCGGGGCTAGTGGTAGCATCGCGGTATTTTATGGTCTACCTACGAGGATATCTATGGCTCTTGAGCGCACCCTTTCCATCATCAAGCCGGATGCCGTGCAGAAAAATGCCATCGGCGCCATCTTGAGCCGCTTCGAAAACGCTGGCTTGCGCATCGTTGCATCGCGCATGCTGCAGCTCAGCGCCGAAGATGCGGGAGGGTTTTACGCGGTACACAAGGCCCGCCCGTTCTATGGCGAGCTCTGCGCCTTCATGAGCAGCGGTCCGGTGCTGGTGTCGGTTCTTGAAGGGGAGGGTGCCATCGCCAAAAACCGCGATCTCATGGGTGCCACCAACCCCAAAGATGCGGCGCCGGGCACCATTCGTGCGGATTTTGCCGACAGTATCGATGCCAATGCAGTGCATGGTTCCGATAGTGCCGAAAGCGCAGCTTGGGAAATTTCCTACTTTTTCTCTCAGCGGGAGCTCTGCCCGCGCCCATGAGCGCTGCCATCGACAACCCGG
>DDOU01000036.1:17107-17412 GCA_002341825.1 Candidatus Igneacidithiobacillus taiwanensis
CAGGCGGCCGATGGCACTCGCAAGTGGCTGCTGGGTCTCGAAGATGGCAATGCCATCGAAACCGTATTCATTCCTGAGGATGACCGGGGTACTCTGTGCATTTCCTCGCAAGTCGGCTGCTCCTTGGCCTGCAGTTTCTGTGCGACCGGCGCCCAGGGGCTGAATCGTAATTTGCAGACCCACGAAATCATTGCCCAAGTGCGCATTGCTCGTCAGGAACTCGGTTTAGACGCCATCAGCAATGTGGTGTTCATGGGAATGGGCGAGCCGCTGCTCAATCTAAAGCAAGTCTTGCCGGCGATCCG
>DDOU01000036.1:17522-23055 GCA_002341825.1 Candidatus Igneacidithiobacillus taiwanensis
CAAAATGCGATTCGCGATGAGTTGGTGCCCATCAATCGACATTACCCTTTGGCAGAGCTGCTCGACGCCTGTCGCCAGTATCCTCTGCCGCCGCGGCGCCGGATTACGTTTGAGTATGTGATGCTCGACGGCATCAACGATCAAGACCAGCATGCGCGGGAGTTGGTGCGCCTGTTGCAAGGTATTCCCGCGTTGGTGAACCTGATTCCTTTCAACCCCTTTCCGCAGACGAAGTATCGGCGCAGCAGTCCGGCCCGCATCGATGCCTTCCGGGAGATCATCTTGCGTGCCGGCTTGATGACGGTAACCCGCAAGACCAGAGGCGAAGACATCGACGCTGCTTGTGGCCAACTCGCGGGGCAGGTACGTGCTGGGCGTAGCAGTATTCCGTTGCGACTAACGAATTGAGGTATGCGGCGTACTAAACTCGTTTTCCGTCTATTCTCGGTCGCCGTGGCTACCGCTGCGCTGGGCGCCTGTGGACTCTTCTCCGGTCCGCAAAAGACCACGCCTGCGCAAGAGGCGGCCGCGGCGGCACACAATGCACCGCCCAATCCACTCGCATCTTTGCATGCCGCTCCTCCCGATCAGGTTGCAATCTACACCTCCTTGGGCACCGCCTACCTCCAAGAGGGTCATCCGCGGGCTGCAATACGCGAGTTGAAGCAGGCCCTGACGCAGCCGGGCAAGCATGGTGATGCTTACAATGTCCTCGGTTTGGCATACCAGAGCCTGGGGCAGGCTGATCTAGCCGCCGAAGCCTTTCGCAAGGCTTTGGATGAGGAACCCAAAAACCCAGAATTTCTCAATAACTACGGTGCGTTCCTCCTGAATCAAGGGAAATATGCCAACGCGGTGGCGATTTTGGAAAAGGCCACCCAAGATCCCCTCTACAGCACCCCACAGTATGCTTGGACCAACCTCGCTGCCGCCTACCGCGGGTTGCATCAGTCGCAGCAAGCCCTACTGGCGCTGCAAAAAGCGCTTTATTTCAAGCCGGGATATCCGCCGGCCCTCTTGCTTTGGGCGGAAATGGAGTATCAGGATCGAGCTTTCAGTGAGGCTTACGGTCATCTGCAAGAAATTTTGGCCCAGGAGCCCGATAATGCCGAAGCGCTACTCTTGGCCGGCCGAATTTCCTGGGAGCAGGGGCAGCCCGCGCAGGCCCGCTCCTACTGGGAACGTTGTGTCAACGCCAGTCCTTACTCGGATGCGGGCAAGGCGGCGCAAGCCGATTTATTGCGGTATGGAAATCCGAAGTGATGGATGAAACTTTTGCCACCATTTTGGAGCAATTACGAGCGGCACGCGTGGCGCGCGGCTGGGAATTACCCGAAGCCGCTCGCCAGCTGCACATCACTGCCACCCAAGTGGCAGCCATCGAGGAGGGCCGTTTTCAGGATCTACCGGGCAGGGCCTTTGCTCGCGGCTATTTGCGCAATTATGCGCGCCTGCTCGGCCTCGATGTAGAGCAAGTGCTTGCCGCCTATGATCGGCATGTCGGTGGAGCTGGCACTGCACCCGCGCAGCAAGTCCTGCCACGTAGTGAAGTTCCCCTGCTCGACTACAGCCGCAGAACCGTCATTTTTTCCATACTCCTCGCCGTCGCCCTCATCGCCCTCGGTTGGTGGCTCTGGGGCAGCAACGAGAGCTCCTCCGATACGGTGCCACCGACGAGTGCCGATGTTTCGGCCGCCAGCCGTGCCAACGCGCAAGTGGCACTTTCCACACCCGCATCGCCGGCTGCCGCGCCCCCGGACTCCGCGGTCCTGAGTTCCTCAACGGCATCGGCCGCTTCACCAGCAGCCGCTACGAGTGCTACGCGCAGCACTGGCCTAACTTTTCAGTTTTCCGGTGCCTGCTGGCTGCAAGTACGCGATAGCACAGGTCGTATCCTCGTTTCTACCTTGGCCAAGGCCGGGCAGGAGCTCTCCGTAACCCAGGGTCAGCCGCCGTATTCCATCCTGCTCGGCAAGGCCAGCGCAGTACAGATCCAGTACAACGGCAAGCCGGTTGCACTGCCGGCCAATGCCTTGAACGTGGCTCGCCTGCAAGTGGGTGTGGCTGTCCCCAGTGCCGCGACGGCCAGCGCACGGAGCAGCGTTGTGGCTGCCCTTGCCGAGGGCAGTTCTGGCACGGCACAATCCGCCCATTCCCATCTGCGCGTTGATAGCACCGGGTCTGCAGTCTTACCCGCTGCCGATGCAACCACTACCCACGAGGTCGCCCATGCAACATCAGTCACCCATTCAGCGTCGTAAAAGTCGCCAGATCCACGTTGGCAAAGTCGCCATTGGTGGTGATGCACCCATTTCGGTGCAGAGCATGACCAATACCGAGACTCGGGATGTGGCTGCCACCGTCGCGCAAATTCGTCGCCTCGAGGCGGTTGGTGCAGACATTGTGCGTGTGTCGGTGCCGAGTATGGAGGCTGCCGAGGCCTTCAAGGCCATCCGTGCCCAAGTCGAGGTTCCTTTGGTGGCCGATATTCACTTCGACCATCGTATCGCCTTACAGGTGATGCAGAATGGCGTGGATGGTTTACGCATCAATCCGGGCAACATCGGCGCCATCGACAAGGCGCGCTTAGTGGTGGAAATGGCCAAGGACAAAGGGATTCCGATCCGTATTGGGGTCAACGCCGGTAGTCTCGAAAAGGACCTGCAGGAAAAGTACGGCGAACCGACGCCGGAGGCCTTGGTAGAATCCGCTCTGCGCCATGTTGCCATTCTCGACGAGTTGAACTTTCATGACGTGAAAATCAGCGTCAAGGCCTCGGATGTGTTCTTGGCAGTGGATGCCTATCGATTGCTCGCTCAAAAAGTGGATTATCCTCTGCACCTCGGCATCACCGAGGCCGGTGGGCTGCGCTCGGGTACCGTCAAGTCGGCAATTGGCCTTGGTTTGTTGCTCAATGAGGGCATTGGCGACACCATCCGGGTTTCGCTGGCCGCCGATCCGGTCGAAGAGATTCGCGTCGGTTTCGATATTCTGAAGAGTCTGCACCTGCGCCAAAAAGGCATCAATTTGATTGCCTGCCCCTCCTGCTCGCGCCAAGAGTTCGATGTCATCAAGACCATCAACGCCCTCGAGGCGCGGCTGGAAGACATTCTGGAACCGATGGATGTGTCGGTGATCGGTTGTGTCGTGAATGGGATTGGCGAGGCCAAGGAAGCCGATATTGGTCTGACGGGCGGTGACAAGCGCAGTATTCTCTACTATCACGGTAAGCAGGTGGACCGTATCGAAAACAACGATATCGTCGATGTGCTCGAAAAGCGCATTCGCGCCGAAGTGGCGGCGCGCAGCGCCGCTCGTAAGCAGGGCTGAGGCGCAGCTTGTCCAAGTCTCCCCTCGCCGCCGTGCGCGGCATGAACGATATATTCCCAGCGGAAAGCGCGCGCTGGCAACGCCTCGAGCACGCCTTTCGCGAGGTGCTGCGCCTATACGGATGCGGTGAAATCCGGCTGCCCATCGTCGAGCATAGTGCGCTTTTTGCCCGCGCCATTGGCGATGTCACCGATATCGTGCAAAAAGAGATGTACACCTTCGCCGACCGGAATGGCGATTCTCTCACTTTGCGGCCGGAGGGTACCGCTGGTGTGGTTCGTGCCCTCATCGAGCACAGTGCCTTGCGCGGTCAGACGCCACGTCTGTATTACATCGGCCCGATGTTTCGCCACGAACGTCCGCAACGTGGACGCTATCGTCAGTTTCACCAACTGGGAGTCGAATTCTTTGGGGTTGCTGGTGCCGGCGCCGATGCCGAGATCATCGCCCTTTCGGCACGTTTGCTAGCAGCCGCCGGTGTGTCCGCGCGACTGCAGCTCAATTCCCTCGGAACACCGGCGTCGCGCGCCGAATACCGTGCGCTTTTGCTCGACTTTTTGCGCCCAAAAGCCAGTGCTTTGTGTGGTGATTGCCAGGAGCGCTTAGAGCGGAATCCCCTGCGCGTTCTCGACTGCAAGGTCGAGTCCTGCCAAGAGCTGGCCGCTTCGGCCCCGCGTTTATTGGATCATCTCGATGCCGAGTCGGCGGAGCATTTCTCCCTCTTGCAGGACCTGCTGCGGGGGTTGGGCATCGAGTATGAGATCAATCCCCGTCTGGTGCGGGGACTCGACTACTATCACCGTACGGTCTTTGAGTGGGTCGCAGAGGGTCTTGGCTCTCAGGGTACTGTTCTGGCCGGGGGTCGTTATGATGGTCTGGTGGCGCAGTTGGGCGGACCGGAAACGCCGGCCATCGGTTTTGCTACCGGTATGGAGCGCCTTTTGGCACTCACCGAGTCGGAAAATAAGGCGCCGGCTGGCGTCGAACTCTTTGTGGGTGCGCTCGATGAAACTGCGCTGGCGAGTGCAATGCAGAAGGCTGAAACGCTGCGTGCACAGGGCCTCACGGTAATAACGGGTGGACCAGCCCCATTCAAGGCGCTGCTCAAACAAGCGCAGCGATCCGCGGCCCACTACCAAGTGGTTGTGGGAGCAGACAATCTTCAGGGCGCGGAGGTTCTGCTCAAAGAGCAAGAGGGGACGGGGCTTTGGCGCGGTCCCTGGGAGCGGATAGGGGAAGGCCTGCGCTCGCTTGGCGTTGATTTGCCGCTGGCAGGCCCCCATACTACGCGCCAGTCGTTCTAGGCAAGAAATCATGACGGGTACCGAACTTACCGAATCTTTACAGCGTCACCGCAAACTTCTCGTCGCGCTCTTCGTGCTCGTTATCGTTGGGCTTTTGGGATTTTTTGCCTACGATAAATACCAGCGCCATCAGCTCGAGCGAGCGGGAGTCCTCTACAGCGAACTAGCCGAAAGCCTTGCCCAAGGCAAAAACGATATGGCGCGGGCAAGCGCAGAGACCTTGGTGCAGAGCTATCCGTCCACCGCCTACGCTTCCATGGCGCGCTTCTATTTGGCACGCCTCGATATCGACGCCAAGCAGACGGCGAAAGCAGAGGCACAGTTGCAGCGCCTCGTTGCAACGGATGATTTACCAACTGGTATGCATGGCCTTGCCCGTGCGGCGCTGGCACGTCTCTACCTACAGCAGGGCAAAAACCAGCAGGTACTGCAGTTGTTGCAAAAAATCGATCCGGCGTATACCGCTATCGATTGGGAACTGCGTGGCGACGCCCAAAATGCCTTGGGGAAAACGCAAGAGGCGCTGGATGATTATCGAAAAGCGACAGCGGCCTTGCCGGCAACGGATCCGTATCTCGCTTATCTACAAATGAAAATGGCAAACCTGGGAGCATCGGGATGAGGGAAGGGAAGGCAGGAGGCGGGCTTTCCGCGCTACGCTATGCCGGCGCACTGGGGTTACTGGTTGCCTTGGGCGGATGCGGGGTATGGAACTGGGCCTTTGGGCCCTCCGAACCGGCGCCCAAGCCCGTGCAAGCCATGCATACCGAGCAGGTGACCACCGACTTCGCAACCAACTGGCAGGCGCGACTCTATGGCGACTGGCGTCTACAGCCATACAACGCCACGGAAGTCCGTTTTGTCGATGACGGCATCTATCTTTGCGATGATGCTGGTCG
>DDOU01000036.1:23182-23646 GCA_002341825.1 Candidatus Igneacidithiobacillus taiwanensis
AAGAAACTGTGGGAAGTGCAGCTCGATGCCATTCCGAGCAGCCCGATCACCGTTGTCGATCAACGCCTGTTCGTGCAGTTGGCCAATGGCCACCTTCTCGCTCTCGACACCAGCAACGGCCGAGTCGACTGGACTTTTTCCTTGCCGCAGCCATCGCTACTTTTGCGCCGCAGCAGCGGTATCGTCGTACACGGACAAACCCTCTATAGCGGCTTTGCCGACGGCAAATTGGTGGCCCTGAATGTTGCCAATGGTGCCGAATTGTGGCACGCGACGGTTGCCATTCCCCACGGCAACAATGAACTGGACCGAATGGTGGATGTTTCGGCCACTCCCGTCCTGGATGGCGATCGCGTAATCGCCATTGCGTATCAGGGAAATATTGCTGCGTACAACCGCCATAGTGGCGAGGAGCTCTGGTCGCAACCCCTGTCTGCCGTCATCACCCCCATTCTGCACGATGG
>DDOU01000056.1:0-315 GCA_002341825.1 Candidatus Igneacidithiobacillus taiwanensis
ACCTATCGTGATTTCGCCCGCGGCTGAGCGTTTTCTCGCCCGCCTCGGGGAGATCTACATGCGGCGTCTTTGTCGCTTGATGCAGTGGAGTGTGCAGCGGGCGCGGCTGGTCTTGCTCTTGTATGCCGTTTCTGTGGTCCTCGGGGGCATCTTCATCGCTACCCATTTTGCGGTGAATACCGATACCAGTGATGTTTTGTCCCGCGATCTGCCTTTCCAGCAAGAACAACGCGCCTATAACAAGATCTTTCCGCAGGATCGCGACAGCATCGTTGTGGTGTTGCAAGGCAAGGATGCCAGTGCCACCCAAGCCGC
>DDOU01000056.1:468-2165 GCA_002341825.1 Candidatus Igneacidithiobacillus taiwanensis
TTGGCGGGATTGAGCGATTTGCTCAGTGAGGCCGTCGATCAGCGCCTCTCGCACGGTACGGACGTGCAAGGGCTCACCCCGGTATATGAAGCCTTCACCAAAAGCATCGATGGCGAGCTGGCTGGCAAGCCAGAACCGATTTCTTGGGCCAATCTGATGGGTGGCAGCCTGGCGCAGCTCGGCCCGAAACAAGGTTTTGTCATCCTCGAACCGGTGTTGAACTACGCCAGCCTGCAGCCGGCGGAGGCTTCCATCCAAGCCTTACGTAAGGGGTTGCATTCCCTTGGTATCGACGCCCAGCATGGGCTCGATGTTGGCATCACCGGCCAAGCGGTTCTCGATGCCGAGCAGCTCAAGACCGTGAGCCAAGGTGCTTTCAGTTCCCTTGCCCTGACTCTCGGTCTTGAGATTCTCTTGCTAATCCTTGCCCTACGCAGTACCCGCTTGGTAGTTGGTGTACTACTCAATCTGGTGGTAGGAATTTTGTTGACCACTACCTGGGCGCTGCTTGCCATTGGCCCCTTCAATCTGATTTCGGTATCGTTTGCGATCTTGTTCATTGGCTTGGGCATCGATTTTGGTATCCAATTCAGCCTTCGCTTTCGCGAGGAGCTTTTCAACGGTACCAGTCACGAGGAGGCCATGCGCCGAGTTGCCCGTGGCCTGGGAGCGGCCCTTTCTCTGGCGGCGGTGGCGGCGGCAATCAGCTTCTTTGCCTTCGTGCCAACGAGCTATGCCGGAATTGTGGATTTGGGCCTGATCTCCGGGTCGAGCATGCTCATCGGCCTGCTACTGACGATCACCTTGCTGCCCGCCTTCCTCACCATTTGGCCGCTATCGGTGCAAGCCCGTAAGCGCCTTGATTTCCCGCACTTTCGACGGGTGCCGACTCTTACTCGCTATCCCATTCATCGCTATGCCTGGATGGTGTTGATTGCGGTTGCCCTCCTGGCGGCAGCGGCGGTTCCGGCGGCACTGCGGGTGCGCTTCGATTTCAATCCCCTGCACATGATCGACCAGCATGCCGAGGGTGTGAAAGTCTTCGAATCCTTGCTTGCCAATCCCGACACCGCACCCTACCGCATCGACATCCTGGCGCCGAACCTACAACAGGCTGAGCTAATCGCTAAACGCGTACGTAAGGTGCCAACGGTCGCCAGAGCCATCACCCTTGCCGATTATCTACCTGCGGATCAGGAGCCCAAACTCGCTATCCTCAATAACTTGCAGATTTTGGTACCGCCATTTTCGCTGTTGATGCCGGCGACGATTGCCCCACCCGGCCCAGATACCGCGGGTAAACTACAAAAACTGCAGGCGAAGCTGCAAGAATTGGCGGCTCGGGAGCAAACGCCCCAGGGAGCCGCTGCCGGTGCCTTGGCCGCTGCATTGCAACGCTTCTTGGAAAAAGATGGGGGCAATGCCAAGGCTCTGGCATCGCTGCAGGCTACGCTTTTGGGCACCCTACCCGACGAACTCCAGCAACTCGGTCAGGCGCTCCTTGCCTCGCAAGTCACCCTCGATACTCTGCCCCAGGACCTGCGCAGCCGATATCTGGCCGCCGATGGTCAGGCGCGGGTTGAAGTCTTTCCCAAAGAAAACCTCGCCGACAATGTGAAAATGCTGCAATTTGTGAACAGTGTGCGGCAAGTCGAGCCACACGCGGTGGGAACGCCGGTGATGCTGGTAGAGGGCGG
>DDOU01000056.1:2204-7535 GCA_002341825.1 Candidatus Igneacidithiobacillus taiwanensis
TCCTGCTGCTCATCTCTCTGCGCCGCTATCGCGACATGCTGCTGATCGTTTTGCCCCTGCTCCTTGCCGCTCTCTTTACCGTAGCGGCGATGTCCTTGCTTGGGGTGAGCTTCAATCTCGGCAATATCATCGTGTTGCCCTTGCTCATTGGGCTCGGGGTGGCCTTTGGCATTTATATCGTTCTGCGCTGGCGCAGTGGGGTTGATGTTGCTCACCTGCTGCAAACCTCGACCCCCATGGCGGTATTCTTCAGCGGTCTCACGACCTTGAGCGCCTTTGGCAGCATGGCGCTTTCGGTCGATCCGGGTATGGCGAGCCTTGGCGATGCCTTGAGCATTGCCTTGGTCATCGTCTTGCTCTGTATTTTGATTGTATTACCGGCCTTGCTTCTACTATTTACTTCCTCTCCCAAAGAGGAGGGTATTGCACAAGATGAGGGCAGCTGAGGTTTCCAGTGCGGCATCGAAGGGGTGGGGCTCGCTGCTGCTGATTGCCCTGGGCCTCATTTTCACTGGCTACCTCGTCTGGTATGCGGGCGTGGGTGAAATCCTCGACATTGTGCGTCAGGGATCTTGGCTCTTATGGCTGATCGTTCCTGTGCATGTGTTGGTGATTGGTCTCGATGCGATGAGTTGGCGCTGGCTGCTCTATGGCATGCCCAATCGTCCACGGCTCGGTAAGTTGACTTGGCTGGCGCTTCTGCGCGAGGCCATCAATGGTCTTTTGCCCGTTGCCCGCGTGGGTGGCGAGCTGATCGGCATTCGCCTTTTGGCACGCATGGGGGTTTCGACTTACCAAGCCGCAGCGAGCGTGGTAGTAGAGGTTGGCCTGACCCTGGTCAGTCAGTTCTTGTTTACGCTGTTGGGCTTTTTCTTGCTCTTATCCTGGAGTGCAGATCTCTCCCTGCGCAACGAAGTAGCTTACGCTCTGCTGACTACTTTGCCGGTTCTGCTCCTGCTTTTTTGGTTGCAGCAACGATATGGTCTTTTTTCCCTCTTGCTGCGGCTACAGGAGCGATTGTTGCGTGGTCGCGATTTCCTGGCGTTCCTCGGGAATCTCCAGCAGCTGGATGAAGAGATTCGCAACATCTTTCGGCGCCGCTGGGCATTGCTGCGCGCCAATGCCTGGCAGTTGGCGGGGCTCTTTGCCGGTGCCGGTGAGTTATGGCTCAGTTTTTATCTATTAGGCCACCCCGTTTCTGCTAGCGCCGCAATTTTGCTGGAGAGTTTGGGGCAGGCCTTGCGCAGTGTGGCCTTCTTTATGCCGGGAGCCTTGGGCGTGCAGGAAGGCGGCTTCATGCTCTTTGGTGCCGTGGTTGGGGTCCCCGCGGATCTCGCTTTGGTCTACTCTCTCTTGCGCCGTTTTCGTGAACTCTTCTTGGGGCTGCCCTTGTTGCTGTCCTGGTATATGATGGAGGGGTGGAATTTCCGCCTGCTTTGGCGCAAAAAAAGAGGTTCGCAGGAGAAAATGGTATGAGCGTGACGATGGATGAGATGACGGCGCAAGGGCATCGCGAGTTATTCTGCCAGTTTTTTCATGACACCCACATCGACTTTGATCCACGGCAGATCTCGTGGCCGGAGTTAGATGCGGCTGCCGAGCAACGACTCAAATCCCTGCCGTTCTGGGGTGAAGCGGTGGCCACGGAAAGTGTTACCGCACGCATGGTGCAGCATATGGCAGATGCCGAGACGGATCCGCTAGTGAAGGCCGCTATTGCCCTCGATGGTTTCGAGGAGCGTCGCCACGCCGAACTCTTGCAGGCCTTGGTGCAGCATTATGGTATCCAGATTCCACCGCCGCCGCCTCCGCCGCGCATCCGCGATCCCTATTGGGAGTTTCTGTTTACGGGATATGGCGAGTGTTTGGACTCGTATTTTGCCTTTGGTCTTTTTGCCGCCGCGCGAGACTCCGGTTTTTTCCCGGCGGCATTGGTACAGATCTTCGAGCCCATCATGCAAGAAGAGGCCCGTCATATCATTTTTTTCATCAATTGGCTCCATTGGTACCGGCAACAGCTGCCCTGGTGGAAGAAGATCGTCCTCGAGTGGCAACGCCTCCAGGTAATTGCCTTGCAGGCTTGGGCACGCATCCAAACCGCTCGCGGTATGGGCGGCGGCGAAGAAAACTTTACTATGACTGGCCATGAGCAGGTCAGTCAGGACATGAGCCTCGGCAAGCTCCTGGCTCTCTGCCGCCAAGAAAACGAGCGTCGATTCGCTCCTTATGATGCGCGCCTACTGCGCCCAAAGCTTGCGCCGCGGATTGCCAATTTCTTGTTTTTCTTTCTGTCTCGGCGCAAAGCTGCGTAACAATTCGGGTGCTGGGTAACATACGCTTCGGTATGTTATAGTATAGAAAGTCACATTCATTTCGGGAATGCTTGCCCCGAGGAAAGGAGAGATTCGACAATGGCAGTGCCACTGATACAAAGCTATCGGGTTGGACGATACATCATTGGGCAAAAGCTTCGCGGTAATCGCAAGTACCCCCTGGTTCTCATGCTCGAACCGCTTTTTCGTTGTAACTTGGCTTGCGCCGGTTGCGGCAAAATCGACTATCCTGACGATGTATTGGACCGACGCCTGTCGGTGGAAGAGTGCATTGGTGCTGCAGAAGAATGTGGGGCGCCGATTGTTTCGATTGCTGGCGGCGAACCGCTGATTCACAAAGAAATGCCGCAGATCGTCGATGGTCTCATCCAGCGCAAGCGCTTTGTGTATTTGTGCACCAATGCCTTGCTACTGAAAAAACGTATGGACGACTATCGACCCTCTCCATATCTGACTTTTTCCGTACATCTGGATGGCAACGAGCATCGCCACGACGACTCTGTCTGCCAGCCGGGCACGTATCGGCGTGCTGTAGAGGCCATTCGCGAAGCGGTGCAGAAGGGCTTCCGCGTCACCGTCAATTGCACCTTGTTTCAAGGGGAAGGTGCCGAGGAGGTAGCCAATTTTCTCGACGACTGCAAGGCAATGGGAGTCGAGGGTGTAACTATCTCGCCGGGATTCAACTACGAGCGTGCGCCACAGCAGGAAGTTTTCATCAAGCGGCAAGCCTCGCGTCAACTCTTTCGTGATATCTTTCGTATCGGTAAGGAGCGCAAGTCGAAGTGGCGTTTCAACCAATCGAGTTTGTTCCTCGATTTTTTGGCGGGTAACCAAACCTACCAATGTACTCCATGGGGCAATCCCACCCGCAATATTTTCGGTTGGCAGAAGCCTTGCTATCTGTTGGTAAGCGAGGGATATGCCTCGAGTTTCAGAGAACTCATGGAAGAAACTCCCTGGGATCGCTATGGCGTAGGAAACAACAGCAAGTGCGATCAGTGCCAGGTACACTCCGGATTCGAGCCGACGGCAGTGAACGATACCTTTGCCCATCCACTCAAAGCGCTAAAGGTAGCTCTCTTTGGGCCACGAACATCGGGGCCAATGGCGCCGGATATGCCCCCGAGTTCTTCGGATTCCGCACCCAGGCGGCCGGTGTTCCCCTTGCGGGTGGAGCGTTGAGGCAGGCTCTTCGGTACAGGGAGGTGGTGTCATGATGCGTAAGTCGCGACTCTTGGGCGCGTTTATGGCGGTTGGTCTGCTTGGACTCGGTAGCCCTGTGCTGTGGGCGGCCGATGCCGTCGCCAGCTCGCAAAAGGCCGCGCTGGATAGCCCAAAAGCCAGTATCGAGACCCTCGACCAGGCCCTGCTGCAAACCATGCAGGCAGGCAAGGCGGCGGGGTATGCGGGACGCTATAAGATCATTGCGCCGGTTCTCGCCAAGGTTTTTGATTTCGATAAAATCGCGCAACTCGCTTTGGGTTCGGAGTGGTCGAAGCTCAGTGCCGCGGAGCAAAAGCAGTTCGTGAGCGTATTGGCGAAGTATACCGCAGCGACCTATGCCGGACGCTTTGATGAATACGATGGCGAGCGTTTTGCGGTGGTCGATACCCAGGAATTGCGTCCTGGGACCATGGGGGTGTTTACGACCTTCACCATGAAAAGCGGCCGTGTGCATCGTTTCGATTACCTATTGGAGCAGTCGGCCAACAAGGAATGGCGCGTGGTCAATGTAGTGGCCGATGGCGTTAGCGACCTTTCCCTAAAGCGCGCCGAGTATACGGAACTGCTCAAAAGCAAAGGCTTCCCGGCCTTGCTCGCCCACCTGCGGCGTCAAATTCAAGACTATGCCTCGGGAGCGAAGTCGTGAATTTGGGGCGTACTGCCATCGTTTTGGGTTGTGCCGCCATGCTCTGTTTGAGTGGTTGTGCGACGGTGCAGGGGCCGAATGGGCAGAGCAGCTCCAATGATCCACTAGAGCCGATCAACAAGCCAATTTTTAACGCCAACCTCTGGCTTTTCCGAAACGTCTTGGGACCGGTCAACCAAGGCTACGAGGCGGTAACCCCCAAATTTTTTCGCACCAGCGTGAGTAATGTGTTTGCGAATGCGGATATGCCCTACGTATTCGTAAACGATTTTCTGCAGGGCCGGGTTCAGCTAGGTATGTCGGGGCTGAGCCGCTTTCTGGTGAATACCATCTTCGGCTTGGGCGGCATCTTCGATGTTGCCAACAAGCTCGATCTACCCAAGCAGAGTAACAACTTTGGCGTGACCCTTGGGGTATGGGGGGTGCCGCAAGGACCCTATCTGGTGCTTCCTTTTTATGGCCCCAGCTCGCTGCGGAATCTTCCGGGGCTGGCGCTCGCGATTTATACGGCGCCGCCGTATTATTTTCCCAGTAGCAATGCGCAGTGGGCCTGGTCTGGTATGGGCATCATCAACACCGGTCATGTCGATGCGCCGCAGGTGCGGATGGTGGAAGATGCGGTGAATCCCTATGTTTTTGCCCGCAATGCCTGGGAGCAGCACGAGCAGTTTTTGATCGACGGTGGCAAAGTGAACAAGAGCCAGTTGCTGGAGGGCCTGGACTTGCCGCCAGCTACGGCGACCACGGATTCTGCCGCTGCCACACCTTGAAGGAAGAAAGCTTGGAAGCAGAAATCGTTAGACGTATTGCGCACTTGAGTCGAATTGCTCTACCCGAGTCCGAGCTGGCCCAAGTGGCTGGTCAGTTGGACAGTATCTTTGCTCTGGTTGCACAGATGCAAGCGGTGCCCACGGAAGGGATTGAACCCATGGCGCATCCCCTGGATTTGCAACAGCCCTTGCGGGCGGATCAACTCCGTTCTGAAACACCCTCGCGAGAAGAGCTCTTGGCCTCTGCACCCCGGGCCGAGGACGGTCTTTTTCTGGTTCCCAAAGTCATCGAATAAGGTAGGCGCATGGAACTCCACCAACTGGAACTGGCGGAGCTCGCCGAAGGGCTACGCAAAAA
>DDOU01000056.1:7659-17895 GCA_002341825.1 Candidatus Igneacidithiobacillus taiwanensis
CCTCTCCCTTATTGGGCATCCCTCTCGCCCACAAGGATATTTTTTGCACGCGGGGGTTGCGCACCACCTGCGGTTCCAAGATGCTCTCCAACTTTGTCTCGCCCTATGATGCTACCGTGGTGCGGCGGCTGCAGGAGGCAGGGACGGTATCCCTCGGCAAACTCAACATGGACGAGTTTGCGATGGGCTCTTCCAACGAGACCAGCTATTTTGGGCCAGTACGTAATCCCTGGAACCTGGGGTGTGTGCCTGGTGGTTCCTCGGGCGGCTCCGCAGCGGCGGTGGCAGCGCGTTTGATTCCGGCGGCCACGGGTACCGATACCGGGGGCTCGATTCGCCAGCCAGCGGCTTTCTGCGGCATAACTGGTCTCAAACCGACCTATGGGCGAGTATCTCGTTACGGCATGATCGCTTTTGCTTCGAGCCTCGACCAAGGCGGTCCCATGGCCCGCTCGGCAGCCGACTGCGCCTTGCTCATGGATGCGATGGCCGGCCATGATCCCCTCGATTCCACCAGTCACCCCCAGGGCGGCGGTCGATTCAGTGCCGCCTTGGGGCGCAGCTTGCAAGGCTTGCGCGTGGGCGTGCCGGCGGAGTTTTTTGGTGCGGGCCTCGATCCCGAGGTGGCGCAGACCGTCGAAACGGCGATTCAGTGGTTTGCCGCGCAGGGGGCCGAGATCCACCCCGTGCATCTGCCCCATAATGCCCATGCGGTGAGTACCTACTACGTGTTGGCTCCGGCCGAAGCCTCAAGCAACCTCTCCCGCTTCGATGGGGTACGCTACACCCACCGCAGCGCGGCCGCGAAGGATCTGCAGGAGCTTTATCTGCAGTCGCGCTATGAGGGTTTTGGTGCCGAGGTGCGCCGTCGCATTTTGGTAGGGACCTATGTGCTCTCGGCGGGCTACTACGATGCCTACTACCGCAAGGCGCAGCAGGTGCGGGCCTTGATCCGCGAGGATTTTCGCCGCGCCTTTGCGGAGGTGGATGTGATCATGGGGCCGACCACGCCCACGCCAGCTTTTGCCCTGGGGGCGAAGAGTGCCGACCCGGTGTCTATGTATCTAGCCGATATCTATACCATAGCCGTCAATTTGGCGGGCATTCCGGCCCTCAGCCTGCCCTGTGGTTTCAGTAAGGAAGGCCTACCCATTGGTTTGCAAATCATGGGCGACTATTTTGCCGATGAGTTGTTGTTAGGGGTGGCTGCAGCCTACCAGAGAGATACCGATTGGCATCGGCGTGCGCCGGCTTGGGAGGAACAATGAGTATGGCTTGGGAGGTAGTCATCGGGCTCGAGGTGCATGTGCAGCTCAACACCCGCAGCAAGATTTTTTGCGCTTGCTCCACCGCCTTTGGGGCCGAACCCAATGCCCATACCTGTCCGGTTTGTTTGGCCATGCCCGGTTCCTTGCCGGTTCTCAATGCGGCGGCGGTCGATAAGGCCATTGCCTTTGGCTTGGCCATTGGTGCAGAGATCAATCATCGGAGCATTTTCGCCCGCAAGAATTACTTCTATCCTGACCTTCCCAAGGGGTATCAGATCAGTCAGTACGAAATTCCCATTGTTGGGCGCGGGTATTTGGATGTGCTCCTGCCCAATGGCGAGGAAAAGCGGGTAGGAATTACTCGCGCCCATCTCGAGGAGGATGCCGGAAAATCTCTCCACGACGCCTATCCCGGCGAGTCGGGCATCGATCTCAATCGGGCCGGTACGCCCTTGCTGGAGATCGTGTCGGAGCCCGACATGCGTTCTGCGGCTGAGGCAGTTGCTTACCTGAAAAAGCTGCATGCCTTGGTGCGTTATCTCGATATCTCGGATGGCAACATGCAGGAAGGGTCTTTCCGATGCGATGCCAATGTTTCTTTGCGTCGACCGGGAGCGCCCTTCGGTACGCGGGCGGAGGTGAAGAATCTGAATTCCTTCCGTTTTTTGGAAAAAGCGATCAGCTACGAGATGCTTCGCCAGCAGGATATTCTCGAAAGTGGCGGCAAAGTCGTTCAGGAGACAAGGCTCTTTGACGCCAACTCGGGCGAGACCCGCTCCATGCGTAGCAAGGAAGAGGCGAATGACTATCGCTATTTCCCTGACCCCGATCTGCTCCCCCTGCAGCTCGATGCGGAACGGATAGAGCAGGTGCGCAAGTCACTGCCCGAGTTGCCGGATGCGCGCAAGGCGCGCTTCATGGCGCAGTATGGCTTGCCGGCCTACGATGCCGCCGTACTCACCGCCCAGCGCGAACTCGCGGATTACTACGAGGCGGTGGCGACGGGGCAGGATGCCAAGCTGGCAGCAAATTGGATCATGGGTGATCTCTTGGGTGCCTTGAACAAAGCGGGACTGGAAATCGAGACCTGCCCAGTGCCGGCGCGGGAGCTACAAATCCTGCTCGCGCGCATTGCCGACCAAACGGTCTCTGGCAAGATTGCCAAGGAAATCTTCGAAATCCTTTTTCATGAGGGAGGCAGTGTCGATGCCATCATCGATGCCCGAGGCTTGCGGCAAATTACGGATAACACCGCTATTGCTGCAATGATTGATGAAATCATTGCCAAAAATCCGCAGCAAGCGGCGGAGTATCGTAGCGGTAAAGAAAAGCTCTTCGGCTTTTTTATTGGGCAGGTAATGAAGGTGAGCCAAGGCAAAGCCAACCCTGATCTAGTCAACGCGCTATTGCGGGAAAAATTACAGGCGCCAGCAACGGAATAAAAAACGCCCGATCCATCGGATCGGGCGTTACGCAAACTCTGCGCTTACGAAGCCGGTACGGTGGCCGGTACTTCCTTGACGAGTTTCAGGAATTCGGCGAAGGGAGCCATGTTTTCCATGGCTTCCATTTTTGGTCCCTTGAAGTTTAGACGGCCAACCATCATCGCCATCATGGGTGAGCCCATGTGGTGCCAGTCATGGGTCGTGGCCCACATCTTGTAGTCGTAATCATAGTTCAACTTGCTTACCTTGGCGGCGCCGCCGTAGACGCATTCGGCCTTACCATCCTTGGCCGCAATTTCCAACTGCACCGGTGGCGTCGATTTCATGCTGGAGTCGGAAATCTCCATGACCTTGTAACCCTTGCCGCCGTTATTCTTCACCCAGGAGCCCGCTAACTTGGTGGTAAGGGTGCTGTTTTGATTCCAGGCGTTGCACAACTCCTGCGCCCACTCCGGAGACATGAATTCTGGCGCCGCTGCAAAAGCAAGCGCAGGCGCTGCCAGTACCGAACCCACCAGTGTTGCCATTACCATTTTTTTCATCATCGATCTTCTCCTCATCCCGTACGTTTTTGTCCAACTAGAGTGTATCTCGGATCCTTTGCGGGCAACAGCAACAGTTTTTTTATTTTGTGATAAACCCGAAAAATGAAGCATATCAGTAAATAATCATGCGCCAGCGCGAGGGTTGAATAGCCTCTCGTACTCTGCAATGGCAAAGCGGTCGGTCATGCCGGCGATATAATCGGCAACCACTCGAGCACGCCGCCGCAGATCGCCGTCGGTGGAAAGCAGACGTGCCTGATATTTGCGCGGTAAGAGCCGGGGATCGTCGTAGAGCAGGCTGAAAATCTGCTGCACCGTGCGTTTGGCCTTTTCTGCCTGCCGATGCACACGCGGGTGTCGATACAAGTTATGCAGTAAATAGGCCTTGAGGGTGCGAATGGCGCGGCTCATCTCCGGACTGTGCGCGGCAAGGGGCTCGCCGTGCTGGCGAATCTCTGCCACGCTGCCAATCCCCGCCGCTTCGATGCGGGCACGCGTGTGTTGGACGAGGTCGGTGATGAGCAGATTGATCAGGCGGCGTCCGGCCTCGTGGCGCAAAACATTGGCGCTGGCGTGGGGATAGCGTTGGCTGACTTCGCGATAGATGGGTCCAAACATGGTCTGCTCACAAAGTTCGGTTAGATCTAGCAAGCCGGCGCGCAAGCCGTCGTCGATATCATGATTGTTGTAGGCGATCTCATCCGCCAAATTGGTGATTTGCGCCTCTAGGCTAGCCTGCTCGCCCTTGAGGAAACGCTCACCAACATCTCCTAGTTTGGCGGCACGATTGCGGCTGCAGTGTTTGAGGATGCCCTCGCGGGTCTCGAAAGTGAGGTTGAGGCCGGGAAAATCGCCGTAGCGTTGTTCGAGAACGTCGACCACGCGCAAGGACTGAATATTGTGCTCAAAACCGCCGTGCTCGGCCATGGCCGCATTGAGGGCATCCTGACCGGCATGGCCGAAGGGGGTGTGGCCAAGATCGTGCGCGAGGGAGATGGCTTCAACTAGGTCTTCGTCGAGATGCAGCTGCCGCGCGATCGAGCGCGCTACCTGACCAACCTCGAGGCTGTGGGTGAGGCGGGTGCGATAGAGATCGCCCTCATGATTGACGAAGACCTGAGTCTTGTATTCGAGACGCCGGAAGGCGGTAGAGTGGATGACGCGGTCACGATCGCGCTGATAAGCACTGCGTCCGTCACTGGGCTCGGCCTCGGCATGGCGGCGACCGCGGCTCTGCTCCGGATGTGCCGCATAGGGTGCCAAAGGATGCGCCATATTCAGTTGCCTTGCTCCGCCAAGACTTGTTCCATGGTGCTGGCGAGGAGAGGGAGACGCCGGGAAAAAAGCAAGTACGCGGCGTCGGCATACTGGCGAATCTCGTACTGCGCATCGGGCTTGCGTCGCAGACGGAAAAAATTCATCAGGCTACGAAAATTTACCGTCCAGTAGACATCGGAATAGGCGGCCACCGGCATGACATTACGCAGTAACTCGCGGGCACGGCCACGATAAGGATCCCGACCGCCACTCTTTGCGGGTATCAGACCCGCCTCGCGATCCGCATCGATACGCGCGCAGGCCTGCTCATACTGGCGCTCATACCAGGCAAAGAGACCCTGCAGTAGCTCTTCGTACTCTTGCACTGCTTGCTCGTCGAGGACGGCATAACCATCGACGCTGCGGGCGGCAAGATCGGGGATGTATGCCTCAGATATGGGCTTACGATAACGCATCGAGAACTCGTTCCAGCTCGAGATACGATGTTTGACCCACTGCCGCAGCACAAATATTGGGGCCACGAAACGAAAGCGAAAGTAGACGGTTTCGAAAGGGGTGCCATGCTGGTCGCGCAGGAGCTGATATAGCAGATTACGATCACGCTCGGAAAAGGATTCGGCGTTGCGCAGCCGATTGTTGGTGGTGCTGATGCGGGCGGTATTGACGATGGTTGCCTCATCACCCCAGCTATCCTCGAGTTCGATGAAGCCGAAATTGCCAATACGCAGGCAGGCTTCGGGCGCGATTCGCAGGCGCGCCTGAATCTCCTCTTCGAGTTCGCTGGTAGTTTTGTTGTGCTTGCTCATCTCTCACTCCATAAAGGCATTGAGGGTTTGCCGCAGGGCTGCCTCCGGCACCTCGCCGGTAATGACGCATTCGCCAATGCCGCGCAAGAGGACGAAGCGCATCTGCCCTCCGGCCGCCTTTTTGTCGATGCGCATATAGCGCAGGTAGTCATCGACGGGGAGGCGCGGCGCATGGGTGGGCAGGCCAGTGGCCTGGATGAGACGAAAAATTCGCTCCTGCTCGCTTTCACGCAATAGATCGAGACGTCGGGATAGGTCGGCCGCCATGATCATGCCAATGGCCACTGCCTCGCCATGGAGAAAGGTTCCATAGCCGGTCGCTGCTTCAATAGCGTGACCGAAGGTGTGGCCATAGTTGAGAATGGCGCGCAAGCCACTCTCGAGTTCGTCCCGGGCCACGACGTCCGCCTTGTCGGCGCAGGAGTCATGAATGACCCGGCTCACGGCGTCGCCATCCTCGGCAAGAATGGCTTCCAGGTGGTCCTCCAACCAGCTGAAAAATCCCGGGTTGTTGATTAGCCCATATTTGATGACCTCTGCCAAGCCGGAGCGAAATTCTCGCTCGGGCAGACTATCGAGGGTATCGATGTCGACAATGACCGCGCGTGGCTGATAAAAGGCACCAATCATGTTCTTGCCGAGGGGATGATTGACCCCAGTTTTACCACCAACGGAGGAGTCGACCATGGCGAGTAGGGTAGTGGGAATCTGCACAAAGGGAATCCCGCGCTGATAGATAGCCGCCACGAAACCGCCGAGATCGCCGATGACGCCGCCTCCCAGGGCGCAAAGCGTACTGTCGCGACCCAGGCCGGCAGCTAGCATCTGCCCGCAGACCTCCTCTACTTGCGCGAGGGATTTGCTCTGCTCGCCATGGGGAACGACGATTTCGATCAAGGGCTGGTGGGAGTGTGCCAAGGTTTCGCGCAGGGCAGCAAGGTAGAGGGGGGCAACCAGATCGTCGGTAAGAATGGCGACGGGGCCCGAGCGGAGATAGGGCAGGAATTGCTGCGCATCGTGCAGTAGGCCCGGGCCGATGTGGATGGGGTAGGAGCGAGCGCCAAGTTGGACCTGGAGGCTGAGCATGGAGGATCTCTGTGGTGACAAGGTTTGCTCCATTGTAGGGGCGAGCAGGCCGCCTGCAAAGTTTTTTGACTAGGGCTGGTAGAGATCGCGTAGGTGACGAAGAATTTGGCGAAGCACCTGATCCGAGCGCAGGTTATCGCCTCGTACTCGCCAATGTGCAGTTTCTCGGTAAAGCGGCGTGCGCTCGGCCGCCAGAGCTTCGAGGCGTTGGCGCAGATCCTCCACTTGCAGTAGCGGGCGCTGGCGATCGTGACGCAGACGTCGCCATTGCTCGGCAACGCTGACCTCGAGGTAGATCACCTCGCCCATCTGCCGCAAGAGACGACGATTGCGTGGATCGAGAATGGCACCGCCGCCAGTGGCGAGGACGATATCCTCGGGCTCATCCGCAATCTCGCAAAGTGCGCGATGCTCGCGCTCGCGAAAGCCGGCCTCGCCCTCGATGGCAAAGATGGTAGGGATGTCGACCCCGGTTGCTGCCACGATGCGCGCGTCGGAATCGACAAATTGCCAACGCAAACGGGCCGCCAACAGGCGGCCAATGGTGCTTTTTCCCGATCCCATGGGACCGATGAGGATGATCCTAGCCAGCGTCTGCCTCGGTGTTTGCCCCGCCCACCACCTTCGGGGTAATGAATACCAGAAGCTCAGTCTGGGCAGTGTTAAACTCTTTCGCTTTGAACAGCCAGCCCAGTAGCGGGATGTCCTTTAGTAGAGGCACACCGGACTGTGTGGAACTGTTGGTTTCGGTATAGATGCCGCCGATGACGACCGTTTGCCCATTATTGACGAGCAGCTTGGTTTTTACCTCTTGAGTATTGATCGGCACACCACCTGCGGTCACCTGGGCGTAGTTGGGTTGATTATTGGTTGCTTCTATGTCCATGGTGACTTTGCCATTGGGGGCGATGTGCGGAGTGACTTTCAGGCTAAGTTCAGCCTTTTTGAAGGTGACCGCCGTTGCGCCACTGCTGGATGCCTGCTGATAGGGAATTTCCGTACCCTGCGCGATGGTGGCGGTTTCGTTGTCTTCCGTTAGTACCTTGGGGCTCGAGATGATCTTTGCCTTGTTGGCGGCCTGCAGAGCCTGCAGCTGCAGGTTGAGAATGCGACTGCCGGAGGCGTTACCCAGGGCAAAACCCAGGGAGGCCGGGTTGAGGCCAGTGAGAGGGCTGCCACTGGGCGCATAGGCCGGCAGGTTGACCAAGGCCGGTACGCCCGTGAGTCCACCATTGATTGGGAAGTTCCCTCCTTGCGAGCTGGTGCCACCGGAACCCGTTGTGCCACCGGTGGAGGAGCTGCCAGCCGATGCCCCGGTACCGGAAAGATTGATGATGCCGCCACCCCCGCCGGAGGTGTAGGTGCCACCCCACTGAATGCCGAGGGACTGTGCAGCATTGGTGGTGATTTGAACGATGCGCGCTTCTATCAGCACTTGTGGTACGGGGCGATCGATTTTGGCGATCAGCTTTTTGATGTTGTCGATATCCTGCGGCGTATCGCGCACGAGGAGGCTATTGGTGCGGGTGACGACGGCGACCGAGCCGCGCGGTCCAAGCAAAGAGTTGCCAATGAGGTTGGAGCTGGGGATGCCGAGGGCCGCAGCCAGACTTTGGCTCTGTTGACTGTTCAGTCCATCCTCTTTCCCATTGATTTTTTCGGAAAAGCCGCGCAGCAGTTCGGCAATTTCGCTGGCTTTGGCATACTGGAGCGGAATCATCTCGGTGACCAAGGGTTCGAGTTTGCGCTTGGTTGCTGCAGCTTTGAGTTCGGCCTCCTCCTGGCTGGTGATTTGCCCGGCAGGCGCAACCCAAAGAATGTTGCCGATATGCTTGATGCCCAAGCCCTGAGATTCGAGGATGACCTGGAGGGCTTCCTGCCAGGGCTCATTCTTCAGGCGAATGGACAGACTCCCGTTGACGCTGTTGGAGACGACGATATTCTGATGCGTGAAGTCGGCAATCACCTGCAGGGCATCACGCACGCTGATGTTTTGGAAATCCATGCTCAGCCGCTTGCTGTCCATGGGATTGCTAGCAGTCGTTGCCTCTTTCTCCCGTACCGCAATCAACGTCTGGCCATTCAGCTGGTAGGCAGAATAACTGAAGGGCTCTTGGACGTAGAAAACCAGGCGAGTGTCTTGCCCTAGGGGGTAGACGTCGACATACTGCACCGGCGTGCCAAATTGATCGGTACCGAAACGATGCACGAGGCTGCTCGGAACTTGGGTATCGTGCAGGGTAACGATCAGGCGTCCGGCCTCGCGGGTGATATTCATGCGCGGCTGCAGACCCGAAGTGGACAAGCGCAGCATACCGGCCCCGTCTTTCTCGCGACGAAAGGTAAGATCCTCGATGCGAGTGGCGCCGATGCTGCTCACGGCTACAGTATCGGGGGCACCCGTGACACTACTCGCCGCGACGGTCGGGCTTGGGTAGGTAGAGAGCGTGTTGGCAGTCGGAGCCTGGCTGGCGGCTGTCGGCTGCTCCGTGGGCGCAGCACTGGCATTTTTCAGTGCCGCAAGTTGGATACGGTATCCATGCGGGGCAGGCTGGACCATGACTGCTTGCGGTTTGGAAAGCAGAAGATCGATCTCGGCATCGTGTCCCACGTTTTCGGTCAACACATTTTCGATGTTACCGCCACCAACGACGTTCTCGGCGCTGGGGAGAAAATGGGCGTCGTCGAAGCGAATCCGTACCCGATACCCATGGTTGAGAATATTGACGTCATAATTGGGGCGGGTATCGCTGCGGATCTGCAATACAGTTGCGTCGCCCTGACCGACGACCTGCACGCTGCTGATCAGGCTTTGGGCGTAGATGACGGGGGCGCCGAGAAGGCCAAAGACGCCAATTCCAAAGCGTAGTAAGCGCGCTGATCGCCACGATGTGGTTTTCGTGGTGGCGGGAGAGTGAGCATTTGGAAAGTCGGTGCGCATGGGCATCATCCTACTGGTCTGAACTTCAATTTTGATCATTGGTGTGGAACTGCATGGTCGTATTCTGCTTGACATAACCACCGAAGGCGTTTGGTTCGTATTGCATCACGGTCACGCTGTGCTTTTCGGCATCGATGGCAATGATTTTGCCCGATTTGTCGCCAATCGGATCGCCCACACCAGCACGGTACACTTTGCCCTCTGGGGTCAGGAAGACGCCCCAGTAGCGGCCATCCGCCTGTACGATTCCGCTCAGGGTAATGCTGCCAAGGGCGTACTTTTGTAGAGGCTGCAGCGGGCCTTTGGTGACCGGGAGGGGATCGTGACTGGCGTTGGCCGCTTGTCGCCACAAAGCAATCTGCGAAAAACTGGCGAAAGGATCACGTTGCGAAGGGTTTTCGTACGGGGTGGCGCTATAGTGGGGAATGGCGGGCAGCGGCTGGATTTGGGGGTGCAGCGCTGGCGCGTCGTTGACAAAAGCGTGCAGGGATGCCATGTCATCATGTCGGGAACATCCGCCCAAACCCAACAGGATCAAAAAGGTCAGGAGCGACGGGAAGAGCTGCCGAGGATCTTTCATTTCGCGTTTCCGGTTTTGCTGTCGGCAAGGTAGCGATAGGTAGTAACCACGCAAGACATTTGCAAGCGTTGCGGCTTGAGGGCTTGCCCAATGCTGGTATTCGGTGCCTCTGCTATGGGCTTGAGGGTGATGTCGCCGAGGGTGACGATGCGCGGCATGGCAGCCACCGCGGCAGCAAAGCGACCGAGATCATCATAGGTGCCCGTCACGCTGATCTTAACTGGGATCTCTGCGTAAAAGTTCTTATCCACCTCGGGTAGGGGCTGGAAAAGGTTGAAATCTAGACC
>DDOU01000056.1:17926-19125 GCA_002341825.1 Candidatus Igneacidithiobacillus taiwanensis
GGCAACTGCTGCAAAAAGCTCAAAAAACGATGATTCATCTCCTGAATTTGTGCCTGATAGGCAGGGAGGTTGGCCGCCAACAGTTGTTTGTTGCGTACCTGCTCCTTGAGATCGGCAACTTGGCTGTGCAGGGCTTCGTATTTTTCATTTTCGGGTGAGATGAAGAAAAACCAAACACCAGCGCCAATGAGGATGACCAAGATCACGGCGGCGATCAACTTGGTTTTAACAGGCCATTGCAGAATATCTTCCAGCTGGAGATTGTTGATCTCGTCCCAAGTCATTTCTTTGCCTCAGAGGAAGTTTTGTTCTGCTTGATTTGCATCTGCAGAGTGAATTGCTCGGCATTCTGTCCCGCTAGTTGTGCTTTACTGATGATATCGAGCGTCGGCTTTTCGAAGATGGTGCTCTGCTCGATTTTGCGCATGAATTCGGCGACTTGATCGTTTCCCTGGGCGTAGCCCGAAAGACTGATGCTATTGCCGGTTTGCTGCAAGCTACTCAGAAAGACGCCATTGGGAGTGATGGCTGCAAGGCTGTTGAAAATGCGAACCGTTAGGTCACGTTGTTCCTGCAGTGCAGTAATCGTTTTCTCGCGCGCTAGCAAGGCATCACGCTTCTTACGTAGGTCGGCAACGGATGCAATCTTCGCGTCGAGTTCCTGCGAAACGCTCTGCAGATATGCTACTTTTGCCTGCTCTTCGGAAACTCGGTTGGCAAAGATTTGATAGAGACCGTAGTAGGCAATGCCGACAACGATGAGAAACAGCAGCAAACCGCCCAAAAAGAGGCGCTGGTTCTGAATTCGCTTGGCGTCGCGGTACGGTAAAAGATTGATGAGGATCATGCCGTGAATCTCCGCAGCGCCAAGCCACAAGCAACGGCGAGTGAAGACCCCTCCTGGTGAATGAGGCGCTGGTTAACACCTGGAGCAAGGCTCATGTCGCGAAAGGGGTCGGGATTTTCGACTTGGATCCCAGGCATGTTGCTGGCAATGCCGGGTAGGCTGGCGCCGCTACCAAAAACCACCACCCGTTGCACGGAAATGTCAGACATGCTGGTCTGGAAAAAATCGAGCGCTCGCATGAGCTCACCTGCCAGATCTTCCACAAAGGGTTGCAGAACCTCGGTCTCGTAGCTCTCTGGCAGGCCACCAAAACGTTGCATTCGGCCAGCATCTTCCATCGTCAATCCGAAGT
>DDOU01000056.1:19143-20381 GCA_002341825.1 Candidatus Igneacidithiobacillus taiwanensis
GGAGTGCCACTCTCGAAGACGTAAATTTCGAAACTTGTGTGACCAATCTCGATGAGCGCAATCGTCGATCGCTCACTCGCGGCCTGTGGATGTATGTGATTATAAAGATTCCATAACGAAAACTGTCGAACTTCGAGAAACTTTGCTTTCAATCCCGCGGCTTCGATGATGGCGAGATGGTCTTCGATGATTTCTTTTTTGCTGGCGACGAGGAGCACTTGTTGGTAACCACTGCGATCCTTGTCTGCACCAAGAATGGAGAAGTCGAAATTCACCTGGTCCATGGGATAAGGGATGTATTGCTGTCCCTCAAACCGGATTTGGCCCTCGATCGCATCCTCATGCATTCCTGTTGGAAGAGAGATTACTTTCACGATGACGCTGCTGGCAGAAAGAGCCGACGCCACGGATTTGTGACGGCTTCGCGCACGTTGCAGGAGTCGTTGCAACGCACCAGTGACGTTGTCAGTAGAACTAACCGAACCCGCACCTACTTCTGCTTTCGTGCAGGGTTCGACATCGGCCCAGGACACGGAAAGTTGGCCGCGCCCGCCGGAAAGTTCGACCATCCGCACCGCTTCCGTACTGATATCCAAACCGATTAGCGGCGGGCGGAACATTGCAGGTAATTTCTTCACTGCTTTCTCCCATCCTGGTTACCCGGGAAATTAGCAGCATTCCCCCAACTGTCAAGGCGCGCTCTTGCAGTCAGAGCACTTGCGCATTCTTGGTGGCCGCCAGGAAAATGGCTAGACTGCATTCATGGATGCGATTTCTCTCACGGCCTCGGCTGGCCGCGCCCTCGATCTCCAATGGATGAGTGTCGCCTTGGATTTGGCCCGCCGAGCTGCGAGTTTGGGCGAGGTGCCCGTCGGCGCGGTGCTCGTCAGCCCAGAGGGGGAGCCGATTGCGAGGGCGCACAATGCGCCCATCCGCACCTGTGATCCCACGGCCCATGCCGAAATTCTCGCCCTCCGGCTTGGGGCGCAGGAGCGCAATAATTACCGTCTTGCTGGTTGCACCCTCTACGTTACCCTCGAGCCTTGTGCCATGTGTTTTGGTGCCATCGTCCAGGCGCGGCTGGCGCGGGTCGTGTATGGCGCTGCGGATGTCAAGGCTGGGGTGATCGAGAGCCACCTGCAGCTTCCCGAAAATGCCCCGGCCAACCATCATCTGCAGTGGGAGGGTGGCGTATTGGCGGCGGAATCCGCTGTCCTTTTGCAAGATTTTTTTCGGGC
>DDOU01000056.1:20441-21233 GCA_002341825.1 Candidatus Igneacidithiobacillus taiwanensis
ACCACGCAATTGCAGGGTTGGCTTGAGAAGATTGGCGCTCGCGATGGCTGGCTTTTGCTCTTTTTACCCCATACCTCGGCGAGTCTTGCTCTGCAGGAAAATGCCGACCCCGATGTGCAGGCAGATCTGCTCGATTTTTTGGCCAAACTGGTGCCCGACGACGATCCCGCTTATCGCCATCGCAACGAGGGGCCCGACGATATGTCTGCCCATATCCGTTCCCTGCTTGGAACCCAGAGCCTACAAGTGCCGGTAGGGCAGGGGCGCTTACAACTGGGTACCTGGCAAGGTATTTTTCTGCTCGAGCATCGACAACGAGCGCAGGCGCGACGGATCACCGTCAGCTTTTTGGGCGAGGTTGCAAAGGATGAGTGAATTTACGCAAGTGTATGGGGGTATGCTCTGGGCCATCCGCGACTGGCAACAGTGGGATACCTTGGTTACCCGCTTGTTGGAAGAAGCCAAGGACGATGCCTGGTACGTATATTTTGTGGGTCAGGAGCCACCGAGTTCAGCGCTGTCGGCCGAGGCCTTTCGGCGCGTGTTGACGGAAATCGATATTCTCTTGCATCACGACCATCGCGAGCGATACTTGGGCATTGTGTATGTTGACGACCGCGATGCGCCGCGCCTGCTGAAGATCTACGATCCCAATAATCTCGGCGCCTCCTGCGGTAGTAGTGGCAAACAGGTGCCGCCGGGCTGGATTCTTTCGCGCATGCCGCCGGAGCCGGTGGCGGGTCCGCCGGTGATTCCCGAGGGGCGGCTGCGCTGGTGGCATGGTCTGTTTTC
>DDOU01000039.1:0-5690 GCA_002341825.1 Candidatus Igneacidithiobacillus taiwanensis
TCGATGAGATCCATGGTCGCCTGGAAATCGGCATCCGTCTCGCCGGGAAAACCCACGATGAAGTCAGAAGACAGACGAATACCCGGCCGCGCCTCCTGCAGGGCAGCAACCTTTTCGAGGTAAGCGGAGATGCTGTGCTTGCGATGCATGCGCCGCAGAATACGATCGGAACCGCTTTGCACCGGCAGGTGCAAGTGCGGCGCCAACACCGCAAGGTCGTGATGGGCAGCAATGAGGCGTTCGTCGAGATTATTGGGGTGCGAAGTGGTGTAACGCAGGCGGCGCAGCCCCGGCAGGGCGGCCAAACGCCGCAGCAGGTCGGCAAGATCGGCATCGCCAATCAAGCCCGATGGCGCGCGATAAGCATTGACGTTCTGCCCGAGCAGGGTAATTTCTGCCACCCCTTGCTCCAGGAGCTGCCGCACCTCGCGCACGATCTCCGGCAGCGGCCGGCTGTATTCGCGGCCCCGGGTATGGGGCACGACGCAGAAGGTGCAGAATTTGTCGCAGCCCTCCTGGATGGTTACGAAGGCCGACGCGCCCTGCCGCCCGGGACGCTCGGGCAGGCGGTCGAACTTTTCCAACTCCGGAAAACTGAGATCGACCTGCGGCTGCGCCTCGGCAAGACGGGCATCGATGAGGTCTGGCAAGCGATGCAAGGTCTGCGGTCCAAAAACGATGTCGACAAAGGGCGCACGCCGCCGCAGGCGTTCGCCTTCCTGGCTCGCAACACAACCACCCACCGCAATCAGCGGCTGCGGATTGCGCTCTTTCAGGGGGCGCCAAAAGCCAAGCTGGGTGTAGACCTTGTCTTCCGCTTTTTCGCGGATCGAGCAGGTATTGAGGATGAGAAGATCCGCCGCCTCGGGATCATCGACCAAGGTCAGGCCATGACTGGTGTGCAGCAGCTCGGCCATACGCTCCGAGTCGTACTCGTTCATTTGGCAGCCAAAGGTTTTGATGAAGAGATGCTGCAAGTTCGCTTCCAAGACTCCCTTTCAGATCGTCATCATACGAGGCACTCCCAGGGCTGGCAAGGAGATGCATGCAACCACTTGTATTATTAACGGCGTTTCTGCCTCAAAAGCAGAGCCCCGCTCAGGTCCCGCAAAAGGTGCGGTAGGGGCCGAAGCCGCCGGGCATGGGCTCGCTGTAGGGCAGATACTCCGGGCGGGCGCTGTAGGGATTAGCGAGCACTTCGAGGAGCTTATGCAGTGGGCGCCAGTCGTCGGCCTCGCTGGCAGCGGCCAGGGCGATCTCTACTTGATGATTGCGGGGAATATAGATGGGATTGACGCGATCCATGGCCGCGCCAATGGCCGACTGCGGGCGATCGGTACCGAGGCGCTGCAACCAACGCTCCCGCCACGGCTGCCAACTTGCCGGGCTGGCGGGGATGCCCAGGCGCTGCCGCTCCGCCACTGGCATGGCCTGCAGATCTGCCGCCAAGGAGCGGAACGCGAGGGTAAAATCCTGATGCTCGTCGGCAAGAAGCTGAAGAAAATCTTCCAAGAGGGCATCGTCCGTTTCGCGCACCGCCAATATCCCCAATTTTGCGGCAAAAATCTCCCGCCAGGCCTGCTGGTAGCGCGCTGGAAAGCGCTGCAACACGTCGGTGAGCTGGGCAATGGCGTGGTCGACATCCGCGTCCACCAAAGGCACGAGGCACTCGGCCAAACGCACCAGATTCCACTGCCCGATGCGCGGCTGCTCGCCATAGGCATAGCGACCATTCTGATCGATGGAGCTGAACACCGTGGCCGGGTCGTAGGCATCGAGAAAGGCACAGGGGCCGTAATCGATGGTCTCTCCGGCAATGCTCATGTTGTCGGTGTTCATCACTCCATGAATGAAGCCCACCCCCATCCACTGGGCAATGAGCCGCGCTTGCCGTTCCATGACTGCGGTAAGGAAGGCCAAATACCGAGTGCCGCCGGCTTCCGCCTGCAGTTCCGGGTAATGACGGGCGATGGCATAGTCGCAGAGACGGCGCAGGAGCGCCTCATCTTCGCGGATTGCCACATACTGAAAGGTGCCAACGCGCAGATGACTAGCCGCCACCCGCGCCAAAATCGCCCCCGGCAGCGGACGCTCGCGCTGTACCGCCTCGCCGGTGCGCAATACCGCCAAGGCGCGGGTGCTGGGAATACCCAGGGCATGCATGGCCTCGCCGAGAACATATTCGCGCAACATCGGCCCAAGGGCAGCCTTGCCGTCGCCCCCGCGCGAAAACGGTGTGCGCCCCGAGCCTTTGAGATGCAGATCCCAAAGCCGCCCCTGGGGATCACGCCATTCTCCCAACAACAGAGCGCGCCCATCCCCCAGCTGCGGGTTGAAGACGCCAAATTGGTGACCGGCATAAGCCTGCGCAAGGGGACGACTGCCAGGAATCGGACGTTGCCCGCTGAGCAGCGCCGCAGCTTCTGTGCGCAATGGCGCGAGGGGAAGACCCAATTCGATCGCCAAGCCCTCGTTCAGCAGACAGAGCTGGGGGTTGGGTATCGGTGCCGCTTGCCAGGGCGCGTATAAGCCCTCGAGTTCCGCGGCAAAATCGGCTTCCAGACGCAATTCCCTCTCCATACCCGCCTCCAACGCTTTCTGCTTGGGCACAATGACAGAAAGGACAGTGCCCCGGCAAGCCGTGGCAATGCTATGCTTGCCCCATGACCCAGTCTGCCTCCACCCGCTTACGTCAGAATCGACGTCTGGCCCTGGCCCTGCTGCTCTTTGCCTTTGCCCTCTTCCTCTGGGCCGCCCTGGAGCGCGGGCGCGGACCCTATGCTTGGCTACTCGCCGGTAGTGAGGCGGCCATGGTCGGCGCTCTCGCCGATTGGTTTGCTGTTGTTGCCCTGTTTCGCCATCCTCTTGGCATCCCCTTTCCCCATACCGCCATCCTCCCCCGCCGCCGCGATCGCTTGGCACAACGGCTGGCGGAGTTCATCCGCACCCATTTTTTGCAAGAAGAGGCCATCCTGCGTCTTATTCAGCGCGCTTCCTTTGCCCGCGGGCTTGGCGTTTGGCTGCGCCGGCCGCGCAATCGTGCCATCCTTGCCGAGCAGCTCCAGCAATTGCTCTACCGGGCCTTACAGTTGGCGCAACTCGAGCCCCTACGACAGGCCCTCGGCGCCAGCTTGGCGGCCCAACTGCGCAGTCTCGATCTCTCCCATTGGAGCGCCCAGCTCCTGCAACTTCTTACCGAAGATGGACGCCATCAGGCCCTGCTCAGTGATGCCATTGCCCGCCTCGATGGCTGGCTGCAGCAGGAGAACGTGCAGGAAGAATTGGCCCTGCAAATCGAAAAACTCCTACAACGGGCCTACCCCACCCTCTTTTCCTGGTTGGGAGTAGTCATCGACCCGGCGCAGTTCAGTCGCAATCTGGCTCGCAACCTGGTGCGCGCGGCCCAGGAAAGCTTGAGCGAGATTCACCAAAACCCCGAGCATCCCAAACGCCAAGCCTTCGATCGCTGGCTACACGAGAGCTTGCAGCGACTGCAGCAGGATCCCGCGCTGCAGGCGCGTATCCGCATTTGGCAAGAGGAGCTGCTTGCCCATCCAGCAGCGCGCGACTACGTGTATCGCGTGGTCGGCGACCTGCAGCGCTGGTTGCTGGCAGACTTGCGGGCAGCAGACTCCCGCAGTCGGCAACTCCTCCTGCGTGGTGCGGCCTGGTTTGGAACGCTACTCGCCAAGCAGCCGGCCCTCCGCGCCGCCATCGACGGCTACCTGGAAGATAGCGTGCGGCGCCTTTTCCCCAGCCTGCAGGCACGCTTTACCCATCACATCGAGGAAACCATCCTCGCCTGGCCCCTCGCCGACATGATCCGCGTTCTCGAGGAGGGAATCGGTAGCGACCTGCAGTACATCCGTATCAACGGCACCCTGGTGGGCCTGCTCCTCGGACTCTCCATCCATGCCCTTTTCCTTCTCCTCGGACAAATCTGACTGGCTCTTTCGGACCCTCAGCTAGCTGCCCATGGTTCCTTTTGGGGCAAAACCCAGGGCCAACTCGCGGAATCTGACAGGGAACATTTTTTGCTTGGGCTGAGTTCGTGGGATCCATCGAAAGAAAGGAGGAATTCATTATGAAGCCATTGCTCATCAGCGGTCTTGCCTGCGCGGCCCTTCTCTGCAGCAGCGCCGCCTTTGCCGCCAACGCCAGCGAAGCCCAACAGGCCATTGGCGCCGCCAAGGCGGCCATGGCCAAGGCCGCGAGTATCCATTATCAGTGGTTGGCCACCCCCAAGCTCTTGCAAGAAGCGGAGGCAGCCGAAAAAGCAGGCAAATATGATGAGGCGGTGAGCAAAGCCAAGAATGCCGAAGAGCTCGCCAATCTTTCCTACGCCCAAGGCGAGGAGCAAGCCAAGAAATACGGCGTCACCCTCGGCAAAGACGGCATCTCCCTCGACTAGTAGGGCAAGACTTCTACCTCGGCGCCGCTGCTCCGGAGTAATTGCCGGGCGGCGGCGCGCTTTTCCGTTGCCGCAGCAGAGGCCCTGAGGCGTAGCACCAACTCCTCGGGCAATGCCCCGGGACCGCCCGGCTCTTGCCTGTGCAGCAGACGGTAGAGCTGTCGCGCCACACCATCGTTGCCGTCAAAGATCGGCAAGCCGCCGGACCAGGTGCGGATCTCTTCCCGCAACCAGCAATAATGGGTGCAACCCAAAACGATGGCCTGACTTGCTCCCAGGCCGGGCGCAACGTGATGCTGCCAGTATGCGGCGGCCTGCTGACGCCAGTCCGCCGCTTGGCTCTCGACGATCTCCATTAACCCGGGGCAAGCCAGGGGCCGCACCCGCTGCTCCGTATCCCATTCCCGCCGCAGCCGCGCGAGCTTCTCGCCGCGCACCGTAAGTTCCGTGGCAAGGAGCAGAACCTCGCCAGGGCTGGCAGCCAAGGCCTGCTTGATGGCCGGCTCGATACCGATCACCGGCATTGCTGCCTGCTGACGCAAAGGCGCCACGGCAGCACTGGTGGCGGTGTTGCAGGCAATGACCAAGGCATCGACGCCCAACGCGGAAAAATGCTGGTACGCGGCCTCGGTGAGTTGGCGAACTTCGTCGGCACTGCGGTCGCCGTAGGGGGCATGGGCGGTATCGGCAAAGAAAAAATACTCCGCCTCCGGCAGCAAGCGGGCGCAGGCCAGCCAAGTGCTGAGCCCGCCCAAACCGGAGTCGAATACCCCTACCCGCATCAAGACGAGAGCAGCTCCTGCGCGAGCAGGGCGGCACCGCGCATCCCGGCATCGTCATCGTGATTACCCGGTCCAATTTCTACCGCCTCGCGCAAGACCGGAATCAGGTTGGCACGAAACTGCTGCACGAGTTCATCGCCAAAACAGTCCCAGGCGCCACTCAAACCGCCACCAACGCGAATCTGTCCACAATCGAGCAGCTTTGCCGCGTGCGCGAGGGCGGCGGCGAGAAACTCCGCCAAGACCTGAAAGGCGCGCCGCGCCTCCGGATTCCCATCACGAGCCAGTTGGGCAATGATCAGCGAATCGGCATGCATACCGCTATATTCGAGGTAGCTGGAAACCAGCCCCTGTACCGAGGCATATTGCTCCAAGCAGCCCTGATTGCCGCAGCCACAACGGCGCCCACCGGGAACGACGATGAGATGCCCGATTTCCATGGCCGTGCCATGTTGTCCCCGCCACGGTCGCCCCGCATGCACCCAGCCCCCGCCAAC
>DDOU01000039.1:5733-5936 GCA_002341825.1 Candidatus Igneacidithiobacillus taiwanensis
CAGCTGCGGAACTCCCCAAAGGCAGCGGCATTGGCGTCGTTTTCCAACACCACCGGCACCTGCAGGTGCTCCGCGAGAGCGGCTTCCAGAGCAAAATCGTGCAATTGCGGCAAATTTGGGGATTGATGCAGGATGCCATCGGCGGTAATGAAACCAGGAAAAGCCACCCCTACCCCCGCCAACTGTGGGCATTGCTCGCGCAG
>DDOU01000039.1:5979-11067 GCA_002341825.1 Candidatus Igneacidithiobacillus taiwanensis
GGCGCAGCGCTCCGCCAGATTCACTTCGGTGCGGTAGCCGGCGACGCACTGATCCCCCACATAGACCCCAAAGCGCAGGTTGGTGCCGCCAACATCGATGCCCAGGTAGCCGCTGTTCATGCGCGCCGTACCCGCACCTTCACCGACTCGGCAAAGCTATCGCCCGCCAAAGGCCAATGCAACTCCAAGACCCAGGCCTGCATGATCTTTTCGAAGCCAGCCTCGGATTGGGAGACGGTCTGGTGCGGCCAGGCCCGCCAGGTCGTGCGTCCATCGAGGCTGATCTCCACACTACCGCCAAGAACGGCATCCGTTAGGCGGAATTCCCGCGCCTCGCCGCCACGCTCCGCGGCAAAGCCACCAACTACTTCGCCATCGACAAGGAGGCAACCCGCCGGGCCATCGCAGCTCGGCATGGCAAGATACAGTCGCGTTTGCAAGGTCGATTCGGCGCCAACAGCGCTGCGCTCCCCCGAGTAATACACCGAAAGCTCCTCGCCCTCGAGCACATAGACCTTGTCGATTTGCCAGTCTTGGGCCTGGCTGCGGAAGTGCGGAGTCTTGGCCGCGGCGACCGGCTCGTAGTGCAGGGGCGGCTGGCCATCGAGAGTGTCGAGGAAGCTCTGACAGGGGTAGGCATCGAAAACCAGATCCTCGCTGTGGATGGCGGTCTTGAAGCTCACCCGGTCATGGGCCGAAGCTATGCCGCTGCCGTGCTCGCCGGAAGCCGCCGTCTCGCCCTGGCGAATCTTGTCGTAGTAGGCCTCATCCCGCCGCGCCAGGGTATCGGCAAGATCATGTTCGGTGGGGTAATGATTCCACTCCTGAATGCTCGCATAGGGGAGATGCAGTACCACTTGCATGGCAGCGCTGTGATAAAAACACTCCTCCCGCCCATCGAGATCGACATCGTCCCAATATAGGGCCGGGCGCTTGCGTAGGGCATCGAGGCCCGCCTCGAGACGGGTGAGGTGGTGATGCACGGCGCGGCGCAGATGCGGCAGATAAATGCCACCAAAAAGGCCATGCCAGTAAGCATCGTTGGCCTGGGCGGCATGCAGGTCGGCACGCAACTCTGCGCTTTGCTGCCGCTTGGGCAAGGCATGGAAACGCGCCGACAGCTGCAACATGCGCTTGTGCATCCAGTTGGCCTCGGGGTAACGATGCAGAAAACCCTTCCAGATCCCGCCGCGAATCAGCGCCTTGCGGCCTTCCAAGCGACCGGCATCGCGTTCCTGAGCGAGTAGCTGCGCGTATTCCCGCGCCACATTGGGGCTCAAGGTCCAGGCATTCATCTCGCTGTAGGATACCGTTGGCAGGTAGATCATACCGCGCGGCCGCGACTCGCGGCGGTAGGCAGCAAAGTGGCGGGGCTGGATGCGGTCGGAGGCGAGTACCGCCTCGATGAATTGCGCCAGCCACCCGCGGCCGTAGACCCAATCGTAGGTTTCCGGCCAAAGCCCAAATTTCTCGATGTCGTCAAAATAAATTGCCGCGCTGCCCGGCTGCTCCTCGCCCTGTTGCTGCAAAAAGGCGATGGCCTCGGCCACTTCCGAAAACGGCAGACGATAGCGTAGCGCCTCGGAAATGGGGAAAACGTCGATGGCCTGGCCATTTTCCTCGGTGCGGTAAAAGCTGCCGAGATCCTCCCTCTCCAGGCCGGCACAGAGAAAATGATAGTCGTCCACCACCACATAGCGGATACCCGCATCGACCAGGGCGGGAACCACCGAAGGGTCCCAGACCCGCTCGGTAAGCCAAGCCCCCTCGGGACTCTGCCCAAAATCCGCCTGCAGACGCGCCGTCATGGCCTGCAATTGCTCGAGGCGATCGATTTGCGGTATGGCCGCCAGCACCGGCTCCGTATCCCCGGCGCCCACCAGTTCCACCTGGCCGCGGGCGACCATGCCGCGCAGCAGGGCGAGGGTTTGCGGATGGTGCTCGGCAATGTAGGCAAGCAGCCAACCGCTGCTGTGAAAAGCAAAGACAAAGTCGGGATAGCGGTCGAGCACCTCCAAAAAGGGGTGATAGCAACGCTCGACGGCGTCATCCACTACCGACGGGAAATTGCCGATGGGTTGATGGGCGTGGACACCAAAGAGGAGGGGCAGGGGCATGGCTTAGTTTCCTTCGGCTTGACCGCGTCGCATGGTACCACCCGCTTCGGCGTTGCCGCCGCCTTGGCTGATGGCTTCTTCAAGTTCGGCTGGGGTGGGCAGCTCCAGAAGCGCGTAAAGATGCCGCAGATGATCGCGATAGAGGGAGTCGAAATCCCGCACCGCATCGGCAGGATTATAGTCGCCAAACCACCAGAACCAATCGGAGCCCTCGCAGCGCGCTAATTGCTGACGAATTTCTTCCTGCCGCGCCGGCGCAAAGCTAGCAATCTTGGCATCCACCGCCGCCTTGGCGTGACAGAGCAGGTCCCAGGCCCGGTTTTTGGCCGGGTCGCCAATCCAGGTGCTGAAATTGCCGTAGACCCAGCTGCCGGCCGCCAGCACCGGGATCTCTTGCGCCACATCCCCATGCTCGCGGACGAAATCGCCAAAGGTACAAAGCTGTATATGTGGGTGATTGCTGAGCAGTCGATAGAGTTCGCTCAAAAAATAGTAGCCGTTGTAGGGATAGTATTCCCAGGCATTTTCGCCATCGAGGATGATGCTGACGACTGGTGCCGGCTGATCCTGGGTGTCCCGCCAGATCGCCTCCAAGCGTTGCAAAAAATCCGTTGCCGCATCGTGGCCAGACCAGGTCTTATAGTCGAAGCCGATGCGATCGGAGAGGGCATCATCCCGAAAAAAAAGCTGCAGCCGGGTGCCCGAGAGACGATAAGGGCGGTAGAGATACTCCGCCCGCCCCCCCGCCGCACCGGTTTCGGGGTAGGAGTGGGCCAAACTGCGCCCGAGCACCCCCTCTCCCGAAGCAGCCCAACTCAACCCTTCGCCGTCGAGGAGCTGGGCAAAGGCCGCCGAAATACCCCCCTCAGCGGGCCAGATCCCAGCCGCCTCCCGCCCAAAATGCTCACGGTGACTGGCCAGCGCCCTCTGCAACTGCCACTGCACCCGCTCGGCGCCGCCTGGGTATGCTGGAGAAACTGGTAGAGGCGCATCCGGCAGGCCATCGTGGGCGCTTGCAAAATCGAGAAGCAGCGGCGCAATGGGATGCTGGTAGGGCGTACTAGAGAGCTCGATCTGCCCGGCCTCGGCAAGGGCACGATAGCGCGGCAGGAGCCCCTGGATCGTCTCGCCCAGGTAGTCGAGCAGGGCCTTGCGGTCGGCGTAGTCGAAGCCGTTGCCTTTGGCCAGCAGCCGCTGCAAGAGAGGACTCTGCCGGCGCAGGGTTTCGCCGGTCCAGGCAAGGTGGTACCAGACAAGCAGATCCGCAAGGTATTTCACCGAAAGGTAATCGCTCATTTCCGCCGCGTCCTGGCGAATGAACTCCCACAACTCCTGTAAACGGCGATAGGCGGGAAAGGGCGTGAGCATGTGCTCTGGATCGAGACGAAAACACTGTTGGAGCAAAGCGTGCCGCTGCGCACTATCGAGGGTTTTGAGATCGGGAGCGGCGAGGGCCTGCAGGAGAGGATCGCGGAAGACGCCGCTACGAAACTGTGCAGCGTAGTCATCGAGCTGCTCGAGCAGCACCGGGACAAAGTTGAATACCGCTCGCGCCTGGGGGTTGGCCTCGAGGTGCGCGACCATGTCGGTGTAGTCCTTACAGGCGTGCAGATAGGTCCAGGGAAAACGATAGGTACCCGCTCCATCACGATAATCGGGCTGGTGCATGTGCCAACACAAGACCACGTGCAGGGAACGAGCGGGTGTCATGACATCAGCGCACGAAGTGCAGTTGCTGACCCAAAGACTCCGGCGTGATCAGGGTGACGCCGTTGGGGGTGCGGTAGAAACGCCGCGCGTCCTCTTCCGGATCTTCGCCCACCACCAAGCCCGCGGGAATGATCGCGCCCTTGTCCACCACCACCTTACGCAGACGAGTACCCTCACCCAGGCGCACGTTGGGTAGGATCACCGAGTCCTCGATCAGGGTATTGCCGTCATTGACGCGAACATTGGAGAACAACAGGGAGCGACGCACCGTTGCCCCGCTGATGATGCAGCCTCCGGAGACGATACTGTCGAGGGCCATACCGCGCCGACCGTCGTCATCAAAAACAAATTTGGCCGGCGGCAACTGCTCCTGATAGGTCCAGATGGGCCAGCGACTGTCGTAGACGTCGAGATCGGGGGTAACGTGCACGAGGTCGATGTTCGCCGCCCAATAGGCATCGATGGTGCCGACATCGCGCCAATAGCAGCGGTGACTGTCGGAACCACTCATACCGCTGGTTACGCAACTGTGCCGGAAGCGATGCGCCATGATCCGATAGCGCGACACCATGTAAGGGATCAGATCATTGCCAAAATCATGACTGGACTGAGGATCGTCGGCATCGCGAATGAGTTGTTCGTAGAGAAAATCGGTGTTGAAGACATAGATGCCCATGCTCGCCAGTGCCTTGTCTGGATGTCCCGGCAAAGGACTGGGATCGGCCGGCTTCTCCGTAAAACCGATGATCCGATCTTCATGGTTGACGGTCATTACCCCAAAGGCGCGCGCCTCGGCAATGGGAACCTCGATACAGGCAACGCTCATATCGGCTTGGCTTTGCACGTGTTCGGCAAGCATCTGCCCATAGTCCATACGGTAGATATGGTCGCCAGCCAAAACGAGTACATAGCGCGGGCGATGGGCACGCAAAATATCGATATTTTGAAAGATGGCATCGGCGGTCCCTTTGTACCAGCCGGTATTCATACGCTGCTGGGCGGGGAGGAGTTCGATGAATTCGCTGAATTCGCCGCGCAGAAAGCCCCAGCCGAGCTGCAGGTGCCGAATGAGGCTGTGGGCTTTGTACTGGGTCAGCACCCCCACCCGACGAATACCAGAATTGATGCAATTCGAGAGGCAGAAGTCGATGATGCGAAACTTGCCACCAAATGGAACCGCAGGTTTGGCCCGCCAATCGGTGAGGGGACCAAGGCGACTGCCGCGGCCACCGGCCAGCACCAAGGCCAGACTGTTTTTGGT
>DDOU01000172.1:0-2996 GCA_002341825.1 Candidatus Igneacidithiobacillus taiwanensis
CAGCAGGCGCTGCCGCGCCAAGGCATCGATTTCCGCGTCTAGGCCCATGGCGACCAGCCCCTGCTCGAGATGCTGGCCCAGCTGGGTAAGAAGTGCTGGTGCAGACACTCAGCTCGCGGCCGCCCAGTGCTGGCGTTTCACGTGAATCAAGAGCAGGGAGATCGCCGTGGGGGTAACGCCGCTGATGCGGCTCGCCTCGCCGACGGTTTCTGGGCGCTGGGCGCGCAGGCGTTGCCGTACCTCGGTAGACAGCCCGTCGATGCCATCATAGTCGAGGCTAGCGGGGATGGGCAGGGCTTCCCAGCGCTGGTTGCGCTCGACTTCTTCCTCTTGTCGCTGCACATAACCGGCGTATTTGCAGTCGATTTCGAGGACCTTGGCCAAAGATTCGGGCAGGGCATCGCCCACGCCGCAATCTTCCAGCAGCTCGGCGTACGAGAGCTCGGGCCGACGCAGCAGCTCCCAAAGGCTATGGTCGCGGCGCAGGGGTTGTTGCAGACGCGCCGCCAATTGCTGCGCCGCGGCGGTATCGGGATGGATACGCTGTCCCTCGAGACGCTGCCTTTCGGCCTGCAGAGCCGCTTGCTTGGCAACGAAGCGCTGCCAGCGCTGGTCATCGACCAAGCCCAACTCGCGCCCGATGGGGGTCAGACGCTGGTCGGCATTGTCCTCCCGCAGGCGCAGGCGATATTCGGCACGACTGGTGAACATGCGATAGGGTTCATCGAGACCGCGGGTGACGAGATCGTCGACCATCACCCCAAGATAGGCCTCGTGCCGCTCGGGGCACCAGCCGGGTTCCCCCAGCGTCCAGCGCAGGGCATTGATGCCGGCAAGGAGGCCCTGGGCGGCGGCCTCTTCATAACCGGTGGTGCCATTGATCTGCCCGGCACAAAAAAGCCCCGGCAAGAGTTGGCTCTGCAGCTGCCGGGTGAGGGCTCGGGGGTCGAGATAATCGTACTCGATGGCGTAGCCCGGACGCAGCAGCACGGCATGTTCGAGGCCCAGCATGCTGCGTACCAAGGCCTCCTGCACGGCGAAGGGGAGGCTGGTGGAGATGCCGTTGGGATAGACCTCGCGGGTACGCAGCCCCTCGGGCTCGAGAAAAATCTGATGCGCCGCTTTGTCGGCAAAGCGCACGATCTTGTCTTCGATGGAAGGGCAGTACCGCGGTCCCTTCGACTGGATATGGCCGCCGTAGAGGGCGGAGCGCTGCAGATTCTCGCGGATGATGCGATGGGTCTCGGCGTTGGTGTAAGTGATATGACAAGGCCGCTGTTCGACGGTGATGGCATCGGTGAGGAAGGAGAAAGGCGGCGCTGGATCGTCGCCAGGTTGCTCCTCGAGACGAGAATAGTCGATGCTGCGCCCGTCGATACGCGGCGGCGTGCCGGTCTTTAGTCGCCCGACCGGAAAACCGAGGGCGCGCAGACGCGCCGCCAGGGCATTGGCCGGGGGATCGCCGGCGCGGCCGGCGGGGGTGCTCTGGTCGCCAATATGGATGCGCCCGGCTAGGAAGGTGCCGGTGGTCAAGACCACGGCGGGGGCGTGAAAGCGTTGCCCATTTTCGAGCTGCACCCCGGCAATTTGCCCGTTCTCGACCAGGAGATCACCGACGGTTCCCTGGAAAATCTGCAGGCTGGGGTATTCTTCCAATAGCTCCCGCACCGCAGCCTTATACAGGCTGCGATCGGCCTGGGCGCGGGTGGCGCGCACCGCCGGGCCCTTGCGGGCATTGAGAATGCGGAACTGGATGCCGGCGCGATCGATGGCGCGCGCCATGATGCCGCCGAGGGCATCGATTTCCTTGACCAGATGCCCCTTGCCGATGCCGCCAATGGCGGGGTTGCAGGACATCTGCCCAATGGTATCGATATTCTGGGTAAGAAGCAGGCAGTGGCCGCCGGCGCGCGCTACCGCCGCCGCCGCCTCGATGCCCGCGTGCCCCCCTCCTACTACAATGACCGAAAAGCGATTTTCCATGGCGCAATTATGCGCAGCGCGGGGTGCACGGACAAGCGCGGCGCATCAGCGTTCGTTACGGATACGCGGGAGGAGCTGGGTGAGGTTGCAGGGCTTATGACGGATGTCGAGTTGGGGAAGGATGATTTGACTGATGCCGGTGCGCACCGCCCCCGAGGAACCCGGCAGCAGGAAGAAGAGGGTGCCGGAGCAGATGGCCGCCTCGGCGCGGGATTGGATCGTGCTGGTGCCGATCTCCTGGTAGGAGAGGTAGCGGAAGAGCTCGCCAAAGCCGGGAATGGGCTTGCTCACCAGAGGTGCCATCGCCTCGGGGCAGACATCACGGCCGGTGAGCCCGGTACCACCGGTACTGACGACAACGTCGATACGCGGGTCGTCGATCCAGGCCTGCATCTGGGCGCGCAATTGCAGGAGGTCGTCGGCAACGATCTTGCGGTCGATGAGCCGATGTCCGGCTTCGGTGAGGAGGGCTTGGGCGAGATCGCCGGACTTGTCGGTTGCCGCCGTGCGGGTGTCAGAAGCAGTAAGGATGGCGATCCCCAAGGGTTGCAAGGCGCTTTCTTCCATCAGTCCTCCAAGTCTTCGTCACCGCGGCGCTCACCGCGCAGCCCAATGCCCAGATTTTTCAGTTTACGATATAGGTGGGTACGCTCGAGCCCTGCTACTTCGGCGGTGCGGGCGATGTTCCAGTCGTTGCGGGCAAGATGATATTCGAGAAAGGCGCGTTCAAAACGCTCCCGCGCCCGCTTTAGGGTACCGCCAAAATCATCGCCACTGGCGTTGCTGAGGGGGGCGAGGCGCTGATCGAGCCCGAGTGCCCCTTCCACTTCCTCGGCGCTGACCTCCGGCCCTTCGCTAAGGATCATCAGGCGCTCGACGAGATTCTGCAGCTCCCGCACATTGCCGGGCCAGGGGTAATGCCGCAATACCTCCATGGCCTCGGGAAGAAACTGGCGCCGACTCAATCCATCGCGGCGGCGATGCAGGTTCATGAATTCTTCGACCAGCTCGGG
>DDOU01000172.1:3039-7053 GCA_002341825.1 Candidatus Igneacidithiobacillus taiwanensis
CGATAGAACAGATCTTGGCGAAAACGACCCTCGGCGACAGCCTTTTGCAGATCCCGCGCCGTACCGGCGATGACGCGCACGTCGAGGGCTACGGGATGGGTGCCACCTACACGGAGAATGCGCCGTTCTTGCAGGGCAGAGATCAGCCGCGCTTGGCTTTCGAGGTCCATGTCGGCGATTTCGTCGATGAAGAGGGTGCCGCCATGGGCCTGCTCGAGCCGCCCGCGCTGGATCCGGCCATCCTGCTCGGAGCCAAAGAGCTCTACGGTCACATTGGGCTGGGCAATGGCACCGGCACGCAGGTCGATGAACGGGCCTTCGGCACGCCGACTCTGGCGGTGCAGATAGCGGGCCGCCACCTCCTTGCCGCTGCCCGGCTCACCGGAAAGGAGCACCCAGGAATCTACCGCCGCCACGCGCTCGAGCTGCTCGCGCAACTGGCGAACCGCGCTGCTCTGGCCGCTTGGCCGCTCCACCAGCCCGCTCTGCTCGCGCAGCTGGCGATTGTCGCGCTGCAGACGGAAGGCCTCCAAGGCATGCCCGACGCTAAGCAGGGTCTTGTCGAGGGAGAGGGGCTTTTCGATGAAATCGTAGGCACCGAGCTTGGTCGCCTGCACCGCCGTCTCGATAGTGCCGTGCCCGGACATCATTACCACCGGCTGTTCGAGCCCTGTCTCGGCAAGGCGTTGGAGAAAATGCAAGCCGTCCTCGCCGGGCATCCAGATGTCGAGGAGGAGAAGATCGAAGGCGGCGTCGCGCAGACAGGCCTCGGCCTCGGCGGCACTACCCGCCTGGGTGACCTGGTAACCCTCGTCTTCGAGGATATCGGCCACGGTGCTGCGAATGTCTGGCTCGTCGTCGATCACCAGGATGCTCAGTCGTCTCGTTTCCATCAGCTATCCTCTAGCACCCCTGCCGCGAGGGGAAAAAGCATACAGACCCGGGCACCACTTCCCTCGTCGCGAACACCGGCAACAATCTGCCCGCCATGTTCTTCGACGATGCGCCGGACGATGGCAAGCCCCAGCCCGGAACCCTTGGGCTTGCTGGTGACATAGGGCTCAAAGACCCGGCTGAGCAACTCCGGCGGAAAGCCTGGACCATCGTCCTCCACCGTCCATTCTAGCATGGGGCGCGCCTGGTCGAGAGCCAACCGGGTGCGAATCCAAATCTGCCGCGGTGCTTGTCCCGAGTCCGCCTCGGCGGTGAGGGCGTCGAGAGCGTTGCGTAGCAGATTATTGAGGATCTGCCGCAGACGATGGGCATCGGCAAGAAGGGGGGGCAGTTCGGGGGCAAGGTCGGTGTGGATCTCTACCCCGGCCCCCTGGCCGCGATAGAGCTCGACGACGTCGGCAATGAGGGCATTGAGATCAAGGGGATGCAGATCGAGCTTGGGCGCGCGGGCATATTCGGAGAAGGCATCGACGAGTACCTTGAGGGCATCGACCTGCTGGATGATGGTATGGGTGGCGCGATCGAGGGTCTCGCCCTCCCCCCCCAGACGCTCGAGATATTTGCGCCGCAGGCGCTCGGCGGAAAGTTGAATGGGCGTGAGTGGATTCTTGATCTCGTGCGCCAAGCGCCGCGCCACCTCGCCCCAGGCAGCGCTGCGCTGGGCCGCCACCAACGGACTGACGTCGTCGAAGACGAGGACGAAGCCGACGGTGCCTTCGGTTTCGGTAAAACGCGCGCCATGCAGAATGAGGGTTTGGGTGCCGTCGCTGCGCTCGATCTGCAGCTCCCGCTGCATGTCGGGGCGAGGATGACGAATCCACTCCTGAATCTGCGCCCAGAATTCCTGCAGTTGCGGGTCGTTTTCGCGCTCGGGCAGGCCCTCCTCGGGCAGACGCAGGATTTTGCGCGCGGCAGAGTTGATTTCGAGGATCTGGCCATCCTCGGCAAAGATCAGAATGCCGCTGGAGATTTGCGCCAGGATGGTCTCCAGGTAGTAGCGTCGCTGTTCTGCTTCTTCTTGGGCCTTGGCCGCCTGCTGTTTGGCGCGGGCGAGTTGGCGCGTCATGTTGTTGAAGGAGTGGATCAAGACGCCGAGCTCGTCGTTGCTGGGGACGATCTGCAGGGGAATGAATTCCCCGCGCGCCACGGCTTGGGTGCCGGCCGCCAAGCGGGCAATGGGGGCGGTCAGGCGGCGCGCCAGCAGCAACGCAATCCACAGGGCCGACAAGGCGGTAAGCAACAGCGCCACGGCGAGGTTCATTTGAAACGCCGTCTTCATCGGCCCGCGCATCAGGGTCAACTGCCGGTAGCGATGATCGGCATCCTGTACCGCTACGGCGGCGCGACTGAGTTGTTCCGGCACCACCTGCTCGACATAGAGCAGGCGATTGCCACGCCCAAAGTGGGGATTCATAACCGGAATCAGCACGCGCACCAGGAGCTGTCCATTCTCCGTCGCCATTTTCACGACCGGGTGGTTTTCGTGCATCCCAAGCAAGAGGTCGCGGGGCAGGCGCGGCACCAAGTCGAGGTTATCGCTGCTGGTAGCGATGATGCGGTTGCTGCTCGAAAAAAGCGTCACGCTGCTCAGACGAAACTGGTCGCGCATCTGGATGACGGTGAGCACGGCATTGGCGTCGGAGGCGCCGGTTAGGGCCTGGGCAATGCTCTCGGCGGAGAGCAGCGTGCTGCTGCGATAGCGTTCGATACCGGCCTTGGCGACATCGACGGCTTGGGCCAGGGTCACCTCCACCGCCGTACTCAACCAAGAATCGATTCCTTGGTTCAGATAGCGCCAGGAAAAGGCAAAGACCACCGCCGCCGGACTCAGGCTGAGGATGGTGATGATCACCACCAAGCGGGTGGCGAGCTGACTGCCTACCTCGCCGCGGCGCAATCGCAGAAGCAGGCTGCCGACGGCAAGGAGCACCAAAACCAAGAGCAGCAGGACGATACCGGCGGAGGCAAGCAGCATCGGCACGAAGTACGGGCTGAGCGGCCCGGCGCTGCTGACGAAAAAGGTAAAGCCGAGAAAGCCCAGCACCAAAAGGATGAGTAGAATCGCCCACCAGCGCAGAAATCCGCCTTGGCTCTGCTCTTCGGCGCTGGCGTGCAGGGCATGCAACCAGCGTCGTCGCGGCGAAGGAGTACGGCGTTCCGTCACGCGGCCTCTCCCGCTTCGGCCACTTTGCCGAGAAGCGCGTAAAAAAAGCCATCCATGCCGTCTTGGCCTGGCAGGCGCTGGCCGCTCAGGGGATGCACCTGCAGGCGGGCATCGGCTTGCTCGTCCAAGAAAGCCGCGATCTGCTCGCCATTCTCCTCGGGCAAGACGGAGCAGGTGCAGTACAGCAGGCGACCGCCGGGGCGCAGCAGCGGCCAAACCCCGCGCAGCAAGCGTGCCTGCTCCTGGGTGAGGGTGGCGAGATCGGACGGACGATGAAGGATGTCGGGATGGCGACGGATGATCCCCGTGGCGCTGCACGGAACATCGAGGAGGATGGCGTCGAAGGGCCGGGCATCGGCATACGTGGTAGGATCTGCGGCATCGGCCAGGCGCAGAGTGGGAGCAAAGCCCTGGCGTTGCAGCGCCGCTTGGGTGCGCTGCAAGCGACTTTCGGAGCGATCGAGGGCGAGCAGGTCGTCGGCGCCGAGGGCGAGGAGATGGGCCGTTTTACCGCCTGGGGCGGCACAGGCATCGAGGATGCGCTCCCCCGCCTTGGGCGCCAGAATCTCTGCCGCCAGTTGCGCAGCCCCGTCTTGCACCGCCACCCAGCCCTCTTCCCAGCCCGGCAACTCCTGCACCGGCAGACTCTGCTCCAGCATCAGCGCATCCGGTAACTGCGGGTGCGAGCTGCTGGCAACCCCGCGCTCCGTCAAGAGCGCCTGATAGGCATCGCGGCTACGGCGCTGCCGGTTGACCCGCAACCACAGGGGGGCGGGCTGCAAGTTGGCGGCGATGATCTGCGGCCATTGCTCCGGGTAGGCGACCTGCAGGCGTTGCAGGAGCCACTGCGGATGGGACTGCGGAGGCGGGATGGCGTCGAGGCGAGAGCGCTCGCG
>DDOU01000035.1:0-607 GCA_002341825.1 Candidatus Igneacidithiobacillus taiwanensis
TAGCAGCTGTCCGGGAATTTCCCCCACCACTACACCGGCAATGGGCGCCTTGCTCGGAGTGTGCCAGGGGAGGGCGAGGGGAGCAGGACTGCTGGCCTCGAGCTGCAGGTGACCAAGATGATCGGCAAGTCGGAGCTGGCTGTGCAGTTGCAGCCCCGATGCCTGCCAGGCAACTTGCCCGCTAAAGGCCTCGATTCCCAGCGCTTGCGCTTTGTCCTCGTCTTGCCAGTGTAGGGCAGTGTCGTGTACTTGCCAGTGCGCCTGTAGGGTGCAGCTGCCATGGCAGTTCCCTTGTATCTGCGCATCCCAGCGTCCGCGGATGCCGGCCTCGGCGCTCTTATCCCAAAAATCCAGGGGTAGAGCAGTAGCCACGGCATCGATATGCCCTTGGTTTGGCGCCGGACCATAGCCGCCGTCGACGTGCAGACTGGCGTCATGCGGACCATCAATCTGTAAGCCACTGATTTGCGCCGTTCCCTGCGCCCAGCGCAGATTGCTCGGGTGCACCATCTGCCAAGCGCCAAGACGAGGATCGTCAAAGTGCAGCTGATCCAGTTGCAAGCCCCAAGCATTTTGAGGGTGAAGCAAAACGCCGCTCATCTGTAGT
>DDOU01000035.1:677-2898 GCA_002341825.1 Candidatus Igneacidithiobacillus taiwanensis
GCGAGGGTTTGCCCCGCGGCGACGATGCCAGCGGCGGTCAGGGAAGCGGCAAGTTGTTGCTGGGCGCTGAGGGAGGCGTTGAGGTCCAATTTGCCCACAGCATACTGACGATAGTGCAGGCTACTGCCCTGCAGATCGACTTGGCCCTGCCAGTTTTTACCGGCCTTGCCGAGCCAGCCCTGCACATGCGTAGTGCCCTGCATGCCCGGCAAAATGCCGCCCCAGCGCGCCACCTGTGCTTGCAACTGCAAGCGGGTATCCAGACTGCCGTTGGCCTGCAACTGCAAACCTGGTCCCTGCAAGCGAGCACCGATCAGACGCCACTGTTTACCTGCAAACTGCAGCTGCCCCTGTCCTTGCAGGGCTTGACGATAGACGACGCTGGGCAGGATTTGCCATTGCACCTTGCCCTGCCAGACGGCGCGCGGGGCAGAGACATCCACGGCAATATCGGCGGAGATTTGCCCCGGTACCTTCGGAGCAAATACCTGAAGGGGCAGTTGCCGCAGCGATAGCTTGCCTTGCACCGCCTTGGTCTTGTGGAGGGTGACGAGAAACCGGGAGGGCAGAATCTGGCCCTGCAGCAAGCGGCCTTGGATCGCCACCTGCAGTTGTTGGGCATTGCCAGAAAGAGTGCTGCGCAGGTCATTATTACCAGCAATGACGCGCAAGTCTCCGGCAATATTGCTGGCGTTGCCTTTCCCGTCCCAATGCAAGGCAACACTCTTGGCCTGTAGTGAGGGCGGAATGCCGGGCCAGCGAATGTCTAGCAGTTGTCCTTGGCTGCGATAGTCGCCGTGCAGGGTCTTGGGCAAATCGAGCCGTATGTTGCCAAGGGCGGGTTGGGAAAGGCGATTGCTGCGGACTTGGATCTTGGCAAGTTGCAAGGAGTAGGGTGCTACTTCGACCTCGCTCTGCAGGTGCAGATTCTCCTTGCCAACCTGTGCGTTGAGCGTGAGCGGGCCGCCAAATCGATTGCCACCGAGGCTGGTCCAATGCACTTGCAGCGTCGCTGAGTTCGCCGTTTTGCTGTTTGACTGCCACTGACCAAGGGCTTGGACGCTATCGCGCCCGGGCGTGATCTGGCCGCTCAGCTGCACATGGCCGAAGGAGCCTTTGGCCTTGAGCGCCCGAATGACCAGCGTGCCCCGCTGCCAGGCTAGGCGAGTGCAACTGCCGTCTTGGAGGGCAAAACTCTCGTGACTCCCTTCATAGATCCGTAGATTGCGCACCTGGAGGGGGGCGACCCGCAGCTGCAACGCGTCGAGCCAGCCAGGGAGCTTGGGCAGGGCAAGCCGCAGCGCTTGGGTGCGCGGTTTTGCGGTCGGTAACCAGACCTGGGCTTGCGCGAGCTCTAGGTCGGAAAAGCGGGCCTCCCCCCAGAGCAGGGCATAGGGATGAAAGTGCCAGTCCAACTGCTGCGCCTGCAGCTTGGCTTTTCCATGGGCGTAATGTAAGCCCCGTAGTTGTAGACCACTCGCCAGATTTCCCCGTACCTGCTGCACCGTGAGGCCGGGCACGAGAGAGAGCAACCAGCTCGCCCCAGCACTGGTCAGAGTTAGCCAAGTGAGCAGCACAAAGAGGGTGAGCACCGGCAGCAGCACCCCCGAGACTAATAGACCGGTAAGGGAGGGCAGCCGGTACTTCACATGTTGAACCCGACGGAGAGGATCACGCGGATTGCGGGTGCTCGTGGGGCAACCAAGGGATGCGCGAGATCAAAACTAATGGGCCCTACCGGCGAGTACCAGCGTGCGCCAAGGCCAACATCCTGTAAGGCATGAAAATGGGCAAAGTTGTCGAAGGCGTTACCGACGTCGTAGAAGGCATCGATAGCCCAGTCGCGGCTTAGGTAGCGGTCCACGTGCACCCCGGCAACGGCCAACAAGCGGCCGCCAACCACCCCGCCTGCGGCGTCGGTTGGGCCCTGCGACTCGAAGGCGTAGCCCGGTAGGCTATTTTGCCCGCCGGCAAAGAAGCGCAGATCCGGCGGCAAGTAGCGTATGGGACCATGGAGCCAGAGAGCGCCAAGGCTTGCCCGTCCACCGACGCCCCAGTTGGGACTGAGCATGGTGTCCCAACCGCCGCGCACGCGTAGGCGGAAGAAATTACTGGTGCTTCCCCACACCTTGCTGCCGCCCTCGGCAGTGGCGCGCACATAAAAGCCGGAAACCGGGCGCAGAATATTGCGATAATTCTGCACGCTATAGGTCACGGAAGG
>DDOU01000035.1:2947-3240 GCA_002341825.1 Candidatus Igneacidithiobacillus taiwanensis
GCCTCGATGCTGGCATTGACATTCTTGCGGGCATTATTGGCCAAGGCCCAGCGGCGACCAACAGCGGCGCGCAGTTCATTGGCCGACCAGATCTGATAACTTTCATTTTGAAAGGACGCACTGGCAATGTATTCGGAGCCGAGTGCCGCCCCCACCGGCCAAGTGTAGGTGGCGCCAATATTGCGGCTTTTTTGTGCTGCCTGTACCGCCACGTGCAGATGTTGGGCGCGCTGGAACATGTTGTAGTTGTCGTAATATAGAATGCCATTCAAGCCGATGTCGGTACTATATCC
>DDOU01000035.1:3378-4571 GCA_002341825.1 Candidatus Igneacidithiobacillus taiwanensis
GGCGAGTACCAATCGCCTTCCTTAAAGGTGAAATAGCGCTGAATAAACCAGCGCGGATAGCGATCGGCACCGCTAATCTCGATTTGTCCAACGCGAAAACGCTTACCGCTGTTAAGCCATAGGTAAATTTCTGCCCAATATTGCGCTTTGTCGATGAGAATTTCGTGGCGATCATAATGGGCATCGATAAAGCCCAGGCCCTGCAAACGGGCAAGACTCTGGTCTTTCCAGGTGGAATAACTGACTTGATCAAGCACACTGTTATCAGCCAAAGGAAACGGTTTAATTTGTTTCAATAAACGGCTATCGTTTTCGATGGCGCCGGTAATGCGGATGCTCTTGCTCCGCAAAATAATGGGTTTCCCCAGTGTAATTTGATAATGAATCGTTGCATCCCCTTGTTTTCCTGTCGCTATTTTGGTTTGCCAGGTGGCGGCGTAATAGCCGTAAGCCTGCAAGGCATCGCGCAGGCGCAAGTCGGAGGAAAGCGCCAGCTCTTGGAGCCGCTCCTTCTTGCCGTCATAGTGGAGGGAGGGGAGAGCGGCCTGCAATTTTTCTTGCAATTCGGCATCGACACCACTCACGGAAAAGGAAATCTCATCCTTGGCGAGGGTTACCAGGGGTACGCTCGCGAGCCACAGCAGCAGTGCGCCGCCTGCCATCAGCCGCCGTCGCCGCGCCACTCTACATGGTTGTTGCCGGAAAACTTTCACGGCCTCCCTGCTCTTTCCCCCGTTCTTGACTCCGGCCAGTGTACCACAGGCGCAGGCAGGTGCCGCCAGCAGGCGCAATGGGTGTCCGGAGGCCACACCCAGCTTGTCGCCGTTGGCTAGACTTGCCAACGGAGGTTGCCGATATGAAAGACATGTGCGTGTCTAATAATTTGCTATACTTGTCGCAGGAAGGCCCACCATAGCAAAAGGATAATACCATGAAACTCTCCTTCCACGGCGCTGACCGTAACGTTACTGGCTCCTGTCACCTGCTCGAGGCCCAGGGTAAGCGGGTACTCATCGACTGCGGCATGTTTCAAGGTGGCCACGAACTCGATGAGGAAAATGCCGAAGATTTCGGCTTTGATCCGCGCTCTATCGACCTGCTCTTGCTTACCCATGCACATCTCGACCATTGCGGTCGTATCCCTTTGCTCGCCAAGCGCGGATTCCGCGGCGAGATCATCACCACGGCCGCTA
>DDOU01000035.1:4654-5997 GCA_002341825.1 Candidatus Igneacidithiobacillus taiwanensis
ACCCAGCCTTTGTATACCACCCTCGACGCCCTCAATGCGCTCGAATTTTTTGGTCGGACTGCAGAGTATGGCCAGAGTTTGGAACTCGCCCCAGGGCTGACGGCAACCTTCTACGATGCCGGGCATATTCTTGGGTCAGCAAGTATCCGTATCGAAGCGAACAGTGCCGGCACGCGTAAGTCCATCATCTTCTCTGGCGACCTGGGCAATGCTGGGCGTGCGCTCTTGCGCAATCCGCAACTACCGCCCCGCGCCGATAGCGTGGTCATGGAGACCACCTATGGCGACCGACTGCACAAACCGATCGACCCCTCCATTGCCGAACTCTTTGCGGCGATCCGCGATACGCTGCAGCGGGGTGGTAATGTCATTATTCCTACCTTTGCCCTGGAGCGCGCCCAGGAGCTTTTGTTTTATTTGCGTCGTGGGGTCGAAGCCGGGGACTTGCCGCAGAGTCTGCCGGTCTTTCTCGATTCACCCATGGCCATTTCCGCTACGGAAATTTTTCGCCACCATCCCGAGTGTTATGGCGAGGAAGTCGATGCGCTTTTCCGCAAGGGGCAGGATCCCTTTGCCCTGCCTGGTCTGCGCTTTGTGCGCGAGAGTAGTGAGTCCATCGCCCTCAACCGCTTGGCAGGTGGCGCGGTGATCATGGCAGGTTCGGGGATGGCGACGGGAGGACGGGTGCGCCATCACCTGCGCCACAATCTCTGGCGAAATGACTCGAGCGTCGTTTTCGTTGGCTATGCTGCGCGCGGGACTTTGGCGCGTTTGCTCATCGATGGCGCCAAAACGGTCCGCCTTTTTGGGGAGGAAATCCCGGTGCACGCGCAGTTGCACACCATCAACGGCTTTTCTGCCCATGCCGACCAGCGCGAGCTGCTTGTCTGGCAACAGGCCCTGCAGCCAGCGCGGACCATCCTCGTGCATGGCGACCCCGACAGCATGGATACCTTTGCCACCCTTCTGAAGGACACCGAGGTCCATCGGCCAGCGCAGGGAGAGATCATCGAGCTCTGAGGTATCTACTGCCGCGGGCGCTTGACTGCCCTTTTCCCACTGGAATTGGCATTTTTTTTGCCGCGCTATTATCATTGGCCAAGCCTATCGGGGCTGGGTGAGCAACTGCCCGGCCCCTTTCCGTTTTGAGGAGCTCCGATGCAACTGATTGGCGAAGCCCTGACCTTTGACGATGTCCTGCTCGTCCCTGCCCATTCCACGGTCCTGCCCCGGGATGTCGAGATCGGTACCCGCCTGAGTCGCAACCTGCGCATCAACATCCCTCTCCTCTCGGCGGCCATGGATACCGTCACCGAGGCGGCCATGGCGATCTGCATGGCGCA
>DDOU01000050.1:0-153 GCA_002341825.1 Candidatus Igneacidithiobacillus taiwanensis
TTCGAATCCTCTCGCCCCGACCAACAACAGCGCCCGCTTGCGGGCGTTTTTACTAACAAGGGAGGCCGCAGATCGGATGTGGAAGTTGCTCGTCCTGATCGCCATTGCGGGTTATGCCATTTGGCGCTGGCGCCGCTCGCTGCGGGCCCATCG
>DDOU01000050.1:268-693 GCA_002341825.1 Candidatus Igneacidithiobacillus taiwanensis
TGGCGTGCCGGCTTACTCATCCTGCTCATTCTTGTGGGTATGCTCTTGGTCTTGGGGCGAGACACCGAATTGCAGTTTCTGCAACGGCACATTCTGCGCGGGCAGGGGCAGATGCGCTATGTGCAGGAACGGCCGTTGCCCGCGCAGCGCGGCATCATCTACGCCGCCAATGGGCAGCCCCTGGCAGTCAATGTGCCGGCGGTCACGATCTGGGCCGACCCACGCATCTTTCGCCAGCAGCAAAAAGACTGGCCGGCAGTGGCGCAGGCTTTGCAGATCCCGGAAACAACCCTGCAAGAGCGCCTGCAGCATGGAGGAGAGCAGTTTGCGTACATCCTGCGCCAAGTACACCCGCAACTAGGCACCGCTTTGGCGAAGCTGCATGTGCCCGGCATTTATGTCGAGCCGACCAGCCGTAGCTATTA
>DDOU01000050.1:730-2125 GCA_002341825.1 Candidatus Igneacidithiobacillus taiwanensis
GGGGCGGCGGGGCTGGAGCGCGGTTTCAATGACTGGTTGCAGGGCAAGCCGGGCTGGGAAAAGGTGTTGGTAGACGGCCGCGGCGAGATTTTGCGGGTGCTGCAGACGCAGCCAGCGCAAAACGGTCATGATCTGCACCTGACCATTGATCCGCAGATCCAATACTGGGCCTACATGACCCTGCAGGCGGCGCAGCGCCATTTTGGGGCCACTAACGGTTCGGCGGTGGTGATGAATGTGCACACGGGGCAGATTCTGGCCATGGTCAGTGTCCCCTCTTGCAACCCCAATCGCCAGAATGGCTGCAGCAATCCGGAGGACTACGTCAATAATGCCGTGCACCAAGCCTTTGAGCCTGGTTCGGTGATGAAACCCTTCGTGATTGCGGCGGCGCTCGCTACAGGTACCATCCAGCCGGACGAGAGCTTCAATGTGTCGCACTGTCTGCCGGTGGGCGGCTTCTGCATCCGCGACGATGTCGTCCACCAGGAGCTCAATGTTGCCCACATCCTCAAGTATTCGAGCGACATCGGCGCCGCTACCATTGCCCTGCGCACCGCCCCCGACGCCATCTACGATATGTATCGCCGTGCTGGCTTCGGCCGCGAGCCCGACCTCGGCTTTGCTGGAGGAACGGCGGGCGTGCTGCCGCCACCAAATACCTGGGACAAGGCGCGCCATGCCACCATTGCCCTAGGCTACGGTGTTTCGGTGACCACCCTGCAGCTTGCCGAAGGATACGCTGCCATTGCCAATGGCGGACTGCACTTGCAGCCCACCCTGATTGCCGGGCAAACGGCGCGCAGCGACAGGATTATGTCACCTGCCATTGCTGGGCATCTGCAGCATTGGCTGGAAGGGGTATGCAGCGCCAATGGCACCGGCATCCTCGCCGCCTTGCCGGGTTATGCGGTGGCGGGAAAGACCGGCACTGCCAATCTCGCCAATGGCAAGGGCGGCTTCGAAAAAAAGAAGACCAATGCGACCTTTGTTGGTTTTGCGCCGGGCTTTGCACCGGATCTGGTGATGGCCGTATCCTTGCGCGGAAGTACTCGCTATTGGAATTTTGGTGGGGTGGAGTCGGCGCCGGTGTTTCGGGTGACCATGCAGCATGCCCTGCAGGAACTTGGCATTGCTCCGCGTTGGTGCGGTGGACATCCTTGTGCGAGCGCCGCAACCAACATTACCGAGGCGCAAGCGGAAATCTGGGCAGAGGGAGGGGGTAAGTGAAATGGATCGGGTAGATCGTTTGGTGGCGGCGGTACTTGCCGCCGGCGTCGCTCTCATTCTGCTGGCGATTCTCTTGCTGGCGCTGTCTACCCGCGTGCCGCTTTCGCACCTCATGGTTGATGCGCAGGGTGCGCAATTGCTGCGTCGGGCTGGTGTCTCGGTGCA
>DDOU01000050.1:2175-8329 GCA_002341825.1 Candidatus Igneacidithiobacillus taiwanensis
ACGCCCACGGCAACCCTCTACTTTGCCTCCGGCAAGCAAGTTGCTTTGCCCCGTCGAGACGTTCTCCTATGGGTGTATCGCGGCTGATTCTGCGCGGAGTCGCGGCGGTCGCGGGAGTGCTGCTGGCGGTGCTCCTCGGTCTCCTGCTCGATGTGTTGCTGCTCGTACCAGGTCTGCTCCTCGCCTACACCCTGACGGGTACGGCTTGGCATTGGGCGGGCATGGTGCCGAGCCCGGTGCAGCTTCCGGGTGCCTGGATGGCGATGGCGCTGGGTTTGCTCGCGAGCCTTGTCCCCGCGGCTGTAGATTACGGCCTGCTGCGCTGGCTGCGTTTACCCTGAGCTGCTCGCCGCGCGAATTTCTGCTTCCTTGGCTTCCAATTCTTCCCACCGTTCGTAGGCGGCCTGCAGCTCTGCCGCTATGCGACGGGCTTCCTCCTGCAGCGCCAGTGCTTGTGCCGCGTCGCGATAGTTCTCGGGCCGGCCAAGGGCCTCGGCAACCTCGTTTTGTCGTGCTTCCAGCGCTTCGATTTTTCCGGGCAGGGCCTCGAGCTCGGCACGCTCCTTGAAGCTGAGAGACTTTGGGCGCCTAGTGGCCCGTCCTGCTGCCGCTGTGCTCGTTTCTGCCACACTGGGCGCACTTTTTTGCTGCGCTTGCCACGCCAGAAAATCCTGATGCCCACCGGCACTATTCAGCCACTTGCCGTCGCCCAGACTGATGATGCTTTGGGTGACTACATGATCGAGGAATTCGCGGTCATGAGAAACCAGCAAGACAGTGCCCGGGAAGGCCAGGAGGCGATCTTCCAGGACTTCCAGACTCTCTAGGTCGAGGTCGTTGGTCGGTTCATCGAGGACCAGGATATTGGCCGGTTTGGCAAAGAGACGCGCCAATAGCAAACGCGCCCGCTCCCCCCCGGACAAGCCCTTGACCAGCCCGCGCGCTCGCTCCGGGGCAAAAAGGAAATCCTGTAAATAGCCGAGGATATGGCGACGCTCGCCCTCGACTTCGATGAAATCATTCCCGTCGGCAACCACATCGGCAACACGCATTTCTGGGTCGAGTTGCTCCCGTAACTGGTCGAAATAGGCGATGGATTGCCGGGTGCCGCGGCGTACCTTGCCGGTATCGGGCTCTATTTCGCCCAACATCAGGCGCAAGAGCGTGGTTTTGCCCGCCCCGTTGGGGCCGATGATGCCAACTCGATCGCCGCGCTCGATGCGGGTCGAAAAGCCGCGCAGAATATCCTGCTCGCCCAGGCGAAGGGAAACATTTTCTAGGTCGACGATCAGCGTGCCGGAACGTTCCGCCTGCTGGATGGTAATCTGCGCTTCGCCAACGCGTCCGCGTCGCTGTTTGCGTTCCTCGCGCAGTTGCTCCAGGCGCCGCAAGCGCCCCTGGTTGCGCTTGGCGCGGGCCTTGACGCCCTGGCGCAGCCAAGCCTCTTCGCTGGCCAGTTGTTGGTTCAGACGATCGAGATCCGCCGCCTCGGCATTGAGTAGTTCCTCTTTACGCCGCTGGTAGGCCGAAAAACTGCCAGGAAAGCTGCGCAACTGACCGCGGTCGAGCTCGACGATGCGGGTGCAGAGGGATTCGAGAAAGCGCCGGTCGTGGGTAACGAAAAAAAGCGTGCCGCGGTAGCGTAGCAGGGTCTTTTCGAGGGCCTCGATACCAGCCAGGTCCATGTGGTTGGTAGGCTCATCAAGAAACAGTAATTCCGCACCATGAATCAGGGTACTGGCGATTGCCACGCGCTTCTTTTGCCCGCCAGACAGGGCGCCGATGGGACGATCGAGGGGCAGCTGCAGTTGACTGCACAACGCTTCGGCACGAGCTGGCAGACTCCAGCGCTCGGCGGCATCTTCGGCTAGGGCATCGGGGCTCGCGCTATCTTGCGGGCTGGCGAGTAGGTAGTCGAGCACCAAGGCGTCATCCGGCAACTCGGGTTCTTGAGGCAAAAAGGCGCGACGTAGGGCCGGGTCGATCCACAAGCTACCATCGTCGAGGCGATATTGGCCGGCTAAGGCGCTGAGGAGGGTCGATTTCCCCTCACCGTTACGGCCAATGAGGCCAATCCGCTCGCCGCTTTCGGCACGCAGATCGGCATGATCCAACAATATCCTGCCGCCCCATTCGATGAGGCCGGCGCGTAACTCCAATACGGGCAAAACCTTGCCCTCCCTGCTTGGCGAAGATGCTGGGAGCTTAGGGGAGGGCGATGGGCGCTGACAAGGGCCGTTTCAGTTGACCAGACGAATGCTCAAGGGAAAACGATAGGTTTCACCACGACTATTCTTGACCGCCGCGAGGATGCAAAAAATCAAATTGACGAGGTAAATGAGCGGAAAAATGAACAGGCCAACAAGGAGAAAACTGAGAATACTGGCGGCAATGTAGGCAATGAGCACAGTGAGCTGAAAGTTGAGGGCTTCGCGCAACTGCTCGAGGAGCCAGGGGCTCGACTGGTCTTTTTTGACGAGATACACGATCAGTGCGGGTAGAAAGCCAAACAGGGCTCCGCCAACGTTGACGAGGGTGGCAATGTTGCGTTCTTCGTTCGAGGATTCGGGTACAACACTGGTGGAATCAGACATGGCACGCTCCTTTGGGTTGGTTTTCTGGCAAAGTATAGGGGGCGCCATAACGGCTGTCTACGCACGTGTTAGGCGAGACGCCCGGCGCGATAGTCCGCCAAAGTGGCCTCGATTTCCGCGCGGGTATTCATGACGAAGGGGCCATGCTGAACGATGGGTTGCCGCAGGGGGCGACCGCTCACCAAAAGGACTCGGCTGGGGCTTTTGGCTTCGATCGCCACGCCGTCACCATCTTGTCTCAGCACAGCAAGCTGGCCGGTGGGTAGCGCGCGATCAGCAATGGCAACACTGCCTTCATAGGGAACCAAGAAGGCGTGGTGTTCTCTGGGCAAGTCTTGCCAGAATGCTGCGCCGGCAGGGAGAGAGAGGTCGAGAATCAGGGGTTCGGTTTGCTGGCGCTGGACGGCACCCGCAACCCCATGACTGTGGCCGGCAATCACGATCCAGCTTGCACCCTGCGCATCCCCGCCGCGCGGCAGCTCGGCGGCAGAAAAATCCCGATACCAAGGAGCACAAAGTTTGTCGGCAGCCGGTAGGTTCAGCCAAAGCTGAAAGCCGGCCATCCGCCCTTCTTGCTGCTGCGGGATTTCGGAATGAATGATGCCCCTGCCAGCGGTCATCCATTGCACGCCGCCGGCCTCGAGAAACCCTTCGTGTCCGGCGCTGTCGCGGTGGCGCATGCAGCCGGCGAGCATGTAGGTGATGGTCTCGAAGCCGCGGTGCGGGTGGTCGGGAAAACCGGCGATGTAGTCGTCGGGGTGATCGCTACCAAAGGCATCAAGCATCAGAAAGGGATCCAGACGTTGCTGCAGTTCGCGTTCAAAAAGGCGGGTGAGGCGAACTCCGGCGCCGTCGCTGGTGACCCGGCCAGGGACCAAGGCCTCCACCGTGCGAGAAGTATGGGTCTCAGACATGCGCGGCTCCTTGACGTGGTGTGGGTACAGCTCGATGCTAGAGCTTTTGGAAGTTTTGTAAAGTAGGTACAGATTAGTAACTAAAGAAACGCCAGCGCGCTTGGTACTTGCGGCGAGAATGGCGAGTCGATACCCTGCAGCCTTGCATTTTTTCGGATGTGATTGCGATGGCAGCCCTGATTTTTGATACCGAAACCACCGGCCGCAGTGAGCCCCAATTGATCGAGGCAGCCTGGTTGCGGGTGAGCGATCTCCGTACCTTGGAAATCGAGGAGCAGTTCGTTCAGCGCTATCGCCCGCAAAAAGCCATCGAGCTGGGCGCCATCGCGGTACATCACATCCTCGATGAGGATCTGCTCGATTGTCCGCCGGCGGAGACGTTTGCCCTGCCGGCAGGCGTTGAGTATCTGGTGGGACACAGTATCGATTTTGACTGGGAGGTCATTCGCCGGCCCGAGGTCAAGCGCATCTGTACCTATGCCATGAGCCGACGCTTGTGGCCGGAGCTCGATAGTTTTTCGCAATCGGCGCTGCTCTACCACTTTAGCAAGGACCGGAAAAAGACGCGGGAAAATCTCAAAAACGCTCACTCGGCCCTGGCCGACGTAAAGTTTTGTCGGGTAATCCTCAACCGCATCATCATGACCGTTCGCCCCGCCTCCTGGGAGGCGTTGTGGGAGTTCAGCGAGCGCGCTCGCATCCCGGAGACCATGCCCTTTGGCAAGCATAAGGGGGTGCGCATTGTCGATCTTCCCGACGACTATAAGCGTTGGGCGCTCAATAACCTCAACGATATGGATCCCTACCTGCGCAAGGCACTGGAGGGATCGGCGTAGTTTTCGCCCGATTAGCCCATCACCTTGGCAATCTCGCGGTAGCCGAGTCGTAGCCAGGTCTTTAGGCGCTGGCGCTGGAGCAAGCCCAGACCATGCCCAGTGTTTGCTCGCTGCGCCGCCCAAAGACTGCCGCTTTGCGCATCGATATTGTTCATGGTGCCAGCATGTTGTCGTTTTAGGTCCATCGTTTGGATGCCCAATGCCTGCACCTGCTCCAGTGATCCAGAGTGGCGGAGAATCGAAAAATCATCGCCGCGGAGCTGATTCAAGACGCGGGTGTACTGCATTCCCGCGTCATACTTTTCCAAGACGGCGCGTAGTAACTCCACAGAATCGTGGCCAGAATCCATCAGGTGCCAATAGCGGGCAGTCACTCCCGATTCGCCTGCCAATGTGAGCAGATCGGATTCTTCCATACAGGTTGCGAGAGCGTCGCGGCTTTGTTCGGCAAGATCGACCAATATCGTCTGCTCACTGGTAACGATAGCTTCCATGATGTGGTCCAGAGTCAGGTAGTCATTGGCGAGAAAAGGTGCTGTGTAATCGGCGTATAAGCGCAACAACGCCCCGTGCGGGCGGTCGCTATCAAAAGCAATAAAAGGAATCTGATGGTCGACAAAATATTGCGCCAGCAGCCGTGCTAGCACAGACTCCCCAACGCCGCCTTTCTCTCCACCAATGAATCGTGCTCACCGTCGAGTCCTTCGCTATTGCAAATGGGTAGGTGTCAACTCCGCTCGATAGTGGTGGAATGCGTTCGGCAAGGTCAAAACGGGCGGCATCGTCGGCGACTGCTGACAAAGCCCAGATGGGCTGATACGATCCGCCAATAGACGCCCTGCCTCGGCGGGGCACTGAGTCCCACTGCCGCGATGTCCTGCTGCGCTCGCCTCATGGGGAGGCATCCGCCCTTGAGTAACATGGATTCGGAATCTTCGTTCTATCTTGCTGGCCTGCAAGAAATTGGCTGGCTGGAGATGCTGCACGTTTGTCCCATTCCCCATGTGCTGCTTGATGGGCGGCAGATCATTTTCATCAATCAAGCTGCGATCGTTTTACTGGACGGTCCCAACACCGAGTTCTTCGTTGGTCGGGATATCATCGAATTCATCCACCCGCTCGATCAGGAGCGGATTCTCTATCGGGTCAGTGCCTTGAGCACGGAGAATCCGCAGAATACACCCACTTTGATCCGCCTACGGTCCGCCAAGGGTATCACGCGAACCGTGGTCTCCTCGAGTTCTCTGTTGCAGGTCAAGGGACTGCAACTGCATATGGCCTCGAGCATCGATGTTACCCAGGTTTTGCAAATGGACGAATCGCTGCGTAGCTCTGAGGAGAATTTTCAGCGACTATTTGAGAACATGCACGATGTTTTCTACAGGACCAACGAACGGCAGGAACTGGTGTTGGTTGGGCCTGGGGTGACCCGTATGCTCGGGTATACAGTCGAAGAGGTCTTGGGTACGTCGGCCGCGAGCTATTATGTGGATCCGCTGGATCGGCAGGCGTTCCTCGAGGCGATTCGCAAGCAGGGAGAAATCCTCGATTACCCGGCGCGCCTGCGGCACAAGGATGGGCACGCGGTGCATGTAGCCATTACCAGCACCGCTATGCTCGGTGCGCGGGGCGAGTTGCTCGGGGTGGAGGGGATTTTTCGCGATATCAGTGCCGAAGTCGAGGCCAAGGCGGCATTGACGCGTCTGGCGACCCACGATGAGCTTACTGATACTCTCAACCGTCGCGCCTTTCTCGAGCAGGCGACCAAACAGGTTCGACATTTACGTCGCTATCCCGAGGACTGCCTGCT
>DDOU01000019.1:0-3054 GCA_002341825.1 Candidatus Igneacidithiobacillus taiwanensis
CATGGCCATGACCAGGGCCTCGAAAAGCAACGTGAATCCGGAGCCTTCCCGAGCCCAAGGGACGGGTACCAAATGCACCCATGCTCCGGACAATGGACCCGCGGCACACGGGCGTGAAGATACGCGGCATGCTGGAAGAAATCCAGGTGACGCCAGACCTTCTCCTAGCTGTCATGGACGGGACACTCCTGGCCACAGACAGGACATGGAAAACGACTACCCTTGGGGAAGTTCACATGCAGGTCCAGGCGCTTTTCCTCCGCCGTGAACCGCACCTCGTTCACCATCCACGGTGGAATCGGACCTAATGCCAGAGTGAATAGTTGGTTCCCTTGGTCCATCGTTGCTCTCAGCTTGCCACCTCTACCATAGGGCAATCACACCGCCTTACCCACTCGATGTGTCGAGGAGCCCATTTGGTGCTAATGTTTTGTGGAATTTTAGTCAGTTTCGTTGATGTGTTTGTATGACGGGACAGTTTGCATCATTGTGTCTGGCTACCGTTTATTTTGTGAATATTTGAACCGATGATTCTGGTGTCGACTCCCGTGGGCAGGACCACCATCACCATGGTATCTGCTGTCATTGGCGCGAAAAGCGCCGCATGCTTTTTGCAACGGATGGTAATTTCTTGGGCCGGGCATTCCTCAAGCCCGGAACCGATATGCTCGGCCAAGCGCATGACTGCTGCCCCAGCAACTCCGACGAGTCCAATATCGGCCACCAACTCTCCCTCTTGATACAAAACGGACCCATCGGTAGAGAGGAGAGCGACTCCCATCATCTCTGGTACGACCGTTTGTAACTGGGCGCAAAAATCATAAAATGCTTCAGGTTTCATGCGTTACCTCCGGTGTTGGGGAGAGGATACGGAAAGTCTGCCTCGGTCAAGAGATCGGGGCCCGATTCCAGGTTTTCGAACCAGTCGAGGAAGGCGATTACGGTTTCCTTCCCCCTGAAGGATGCACCGTGCTGCGGGACGATCCACTCGATGTCCATTTTGCGCGCCATTTGTGCCCAAAGCCTGCAAACTTTTTGGCCTCCCATATATCGGCGATGAAACCCATCCATACCCGAGAGCGCGCGATGTGCATGGAAGGCTTCGGCTCCTTCTACCACCTTGGCGGCGTCATGGCCGCTGACCAGATTGGCGCCTAAATCGCCAGAAAACAGGATCTTACTCAACGGGTCATATACCTGAAAGTTACCCACTGAATGCAGATAATGTGCGGGAATGATCTGCAAATCGTAGCCCCCGAGGCTCACGGTCATCCCCCTTGAAGGAATGCCGATCACTCGTCCCTCCGTCATACCTTTGGAACAGAAATGTGGCAGGAAACGAGTCCACTCATTAGCAATAAGAATTTTTGCATTGGTAATCAACAGCCAGCCATTGGCGGATGCAACGATGTCCGGGTCCTCATGGGAGGCAAATACGTAATCCAGGTGAGCGGGAAGAAAGTAGCTGGCCATTTCCGCCAGGAGATGCTTGTAGGTGAGATTGCCACCAGGGTCGAGCAGCATACCCTCACCGGCATGAACGATGAGAAACTGGTTGGCCTGAATGCCTTCTCCTTCCACTAAATTGGTGAAAGAAACACACTTATGGATGCCATTGTCGTAAAGAACGTTGGACATTATCTAATTTACCCCCCCCCCGCAATGATTGGTATTACTCGATTGATGAAAATGGTAACCAGGTCTGGGTCGAGCTTCTTTCCACTTTCTTTGATCATGATTCCCAATGCCTGATCGTGCGTTATTATACCATGGTATGCTCGGCGCGAAGTCAGCGCATCGTAGCTGTCGGCCACGGATATAATTCTTGCCAATAGTGGAATCTGACCCCCTTTCAGCCCATCGGGATAGCCAGAGCCATCGATATGTTCGTGATGATGCCGGACCGCTTTGGCAACTTCTTTGGCAAGGGGAAAATTCCGTGACGCAATCAATTCTGCGCCAATGGCACTATGTGTTCGCATTTTTTTCCATTCGCGATCGTCGAGCGTTGCTGGTTTATATAAAATGTTTTGGGGAATGGTAATTTTTCCAAGGTCGTGCAACAGTGCAGCGCAATCCAAGATATTGATTGTGGACTCCTCAAGAGCCATGGATCGACCCAAATCAATGGATAGTGCCCTAACTCTTTTGCAGTGCTCGCTCGTATGTCTGTCACGGTTTTCTAGCATCAGGAACAGCGTGCTCATATCCAATGAGGCCGAGTCGTGACTATCCATCAGATCGCAAATTCTCTGGCAATTGGAGTGGTTCATATCGTATATTCGACGCTCACGAATGTTGACAAGTTGATGGTGAAGGAGAATTGCTTTGCTCGGCACGGCTTGTCGCGCGTCCGTGCGCGAATGACCTTGCGCCGGCGATTGGATCCCCGCTGCCCTGGTCACCGGCTTGCCGCCATTCGCCTTCGATGGGCGCAGACAGCACGCTCGGGTCCCAGCTTGCTGGATAGCCACCATGCCGCGCCTACACTCCCAGCTGTTGCGGTCGCTTCGACAAATATAGTATTTGCCGCGTGGCCTACCGGGGGCTACTCGCCCTTCGCTTTGCTCTTTGGGCGAGCAGCGAGCGAAGGCGGTGGTCACCAACTCTCCCGACAGGTAACCCCATCTTCATGATACGTGGACTCGACGTGTAGGGTTACCGTCTTGTGTCCGGTGACGCCCTCCATGACGCCATCGATCAAACCAAAACCAAAATGACACAACGCATGCTTTCCAGCGTCACTACCGCGATTTTTGAGTACCAAGCCGATCTTACAGCCGCACAATCTAGCTTCCCCTTTATGCAGTTCGATATCGTCCATGAAGCCCTTTTCCTTGAAGAACGTCGCGACGAGATTTCTCGCTTCCTCGGGGCTTCCTCGATGGGCATAGCCAATACGCTCTCCTAATTTTTTTCCGGCATATCGAAATACGCTGATGCTGCCTTTATTTCCTATCACTGCCGCAACCTGATCGGCAATGTCACACAATAGGTCGACCACATCCTTGGTGCTCATTGCGCATCGAGGCTCTGTCATGATGCATCCTCATC
>DDOU01000019.1:3197-5265 GCA_002341825.1 Candidatus Igneacidithiobacillus taiwanensis
CAGACGTATCGAATATTGGAGTGTACTCGGCATATAAGAATAGATCTCGACCGTCCTTCCGCCGCCGATGAAACGTGCCATGTTGTTTATTTCCTGATCGAAGTTTTTCCCAAAAATCGATATAGTCTGGCGATTCTACGTATGCTGGCAAGCAGAGCATTTTGTGATGCTGCCCAGTAAGTTCCTCGATTGCATAACCCGTTGCTTGGCAGAACACCGGATTTGCGTACAGTATCATGCCATCACGATCAAAGAGGATGACGGCGAACATACGTTCGATACCCTCCCAGGCTTGGCGCAGCTCGCTCTCGTTTTTCACTCCGACACCCTCAAAAAAGCTCTCGTCCATATCTTTGCTTGCCCCTATGTACGTTGGTGGGAGTCAAAGCTGCTCGGCAATGGCGTTGGCTGCACGTTTGGCATCCAGAAAGACCAAACCTAGTTTGGCGTCTTTACGCGTAATTACCGAAAGCACGGCTTCCGCGCCTGCTTGGATCAACAACACATAGCCATCACCGCCCTTGATCATGACCTGCTCGATCTCTCCTCTTGCGAGTTCTGCGGCGGTTCGCACCCCCAAAGAGAGCATAGCAGCAGCCATGGCGCCGACGCGGTCTTCATCCATGCTCGAGGCCAAGGCCGAGGCTATGGTTAGTCCATCGGTAGAAATTACGGCGGAAGCCTCGATATCGGCAGAACTGCCGTTAAGATCATGCAAAATCGATTGTATGATTTCTGCGCGCACGTTTTCCTCCGTTTGGTCTCGAAAAATGCAAAATGTATCGTGGCTGATTGCCTTTCGATAACATTATCTTATGATTCTAATATGCTGACCTATCGACAGGCAAGGGCGATTTTGGCGCGACCAACCCCGCCTATGCGCCCACTACACCGCAGTCACGGATTTAGAAGTCGGTCCTGCAGAGAGTCACTTAGAAAAAGACGATATCGTATTGTTCTTGGGTGTAGGTGCTTTCCGCCTGCACCTTGATTGGGCGGCCGATGAACTCTTCGAGGGCGGCGAGGCTGGTGCTTTCTTCGTCGAGAAGTTTGTTCACTACTTGTGGCGAGGCGAGAACGGTAAAGCGTTCGGTTGGGTAGGCGCGGGTCTCGCGTACGATTTCGCGTAATATCTCGTAGCAGAGGGTCTCGGCGGTTTTGAGAAAGCCCCGGCCCTGGCAGTAAGGACAGGGTTCGCAGAGAATTTGGCGCAGGCTTTCGCGGGTGCGCTTGCGGGTCATTTCCACGAGTCCGAGGGCCGAGATTTGGGTGATGGTGCAGCGGGTTCGGTCATTCTGCAGGGCCTTTTCCAGGGTGCGCTGCACCCGCCGCTTGTGCTCCTCGTTGTCCATGTCGATGAAGTCGATGATGATCATGCCGCCAATGTTGCGCAGACGCAGCTGGCGAGCGATGGCGGCGGCGGCCTCGAGGTTGGTCTTGAGGATGGTCTCTTCCTGGTTGCGACGGCCAACGAAGCCGCCGGTGTTGACATCGACGGTGGTCAAGGCCTCGGTCTGGTCGATGACCAGATAGGCGCCAGATTTGAGATTGACCCGGCTTTGTAGGGCGTTTTCGATCTCTTCCTCAACGTGGTAGAGATCAAAAAGCGGGCGCTCGCCGGCATAGTGCTCGATGCGTTCCGTCACCTCCGGTACCACTTCGCGGCAAAACTGTCGCGCCGCCTCGAAGGTCTCGCGGCTATCNNNGACATCACATCGCGCATGACGCGCAGGGCGAGATTGAGATCTTCGTAGATGAGCTGGGGGGCATGACTGCCGCGCAAGTCTTCCTGGACGTTTTGCCAAAGGCGCTGCAGGAATTTGAGATCACTACTAAAATCTTCGGCACCGACGCCCTCGGCCAGAGTGCGAATGATGAAACCGCCGGTTTCCTCTGGCGGCAGGAGGGACTTCAGCAGGTCTTTGAGACGGCTGCGTTCCTCCGGCGACTCGATGCGGCTCGACACACCAATGCGTGGTGAAAACGGCATGTAGACCAGGTAACGCCCCGGCAGGGTAATGCGCGTCGACAGGCGCGCGCCCTTGCTGCCGAGGGGATCCTTGATGAC
>DDOU01000019.1:5278-6180 GCA_002341825.1 Candidatus Igneacidithiobacillus taiwanensis
AGGGTCGAGACGCTGCGCAAATCGTGCAGGCTGACGCTGCGCGACTCGATATCCGTTTCTCCCTCCTGGGCGAGTTCCGCCTCACTCTCGGCACCCTGAATATCCGCGGCATGCAAGAATGCAGTACGCTCCAGACCGACGTCGACGAAGGCCGCCTGCATTCCCGGCAGTACCCGGCGCACGATGCCCTTGTAGATGTTGCCGACCAACCCGCGATGGCTACTGCGTTCGACCTGCAATTCCTGGAGCACGCCATTGTCGACGAGGGCGACACGGATTTCCTGCGGGGTGACGTTGATCAACAATTCTTCACTCATGGCGACCCCGCAAGGACGGTGGAGGAAAACCAAGGCGAGTTAGCAAGGCGGCGGTCTCGGCCAAAGGCAGGCCCATGACCCCGGAATAGGAACCGCGCAAGCCGGTGATAAAGACGGCGCCGATGCCTTGGATGGCATAGCCGCCGGCTTTGTCTCGAGGCTCGCCGGTGGCCCAGTAGGCTCGGGCCTCGGCCGCATCGAGGGCGCGCAAGAATACCGAACTACGCGACAGAATCTGGTGCAGATCTTTACCGTCGTGGATGGCAACGGCAGTGAGCACCTGATGCCACTGACCACCGAGGGTCTGGTAAAAGGCTAGGGCTTCGTCCGCATCGGCTGGTTTGCCAAAAACCTGGTCGCCAAGGCAGACCAAGGTGTCGGCAGCAAGGACGAGGGCTTTTTCTCGCGGGCGGATGACGCTTTGTGCCTTTTCGCGGGCGAGTCGACGCACTAGTTGCATGGGACTCTCGCCGTCAAAGCGACGCTCGTGGATGGCGCTCGGGCGCAATTCCACCCGGTACCCCAGTTGCGCCAAGAGCGCGCGCCGCCGCGGCGAGGCGGAGGCCAAAACCAGCCGCGGCATCG